>NZ_JAJKFV010000010.1 GCF_020966775.1 Rhodopirellula halodulae
GGCAACTTAGGCAGGTAAGACAGGAGCCGTATACGGACCCGTACGTACGGTTCTGTGAGAGGGCTGAGTCAGCGGTCGCTCCGCTGGCTCACCCTACTCGATTGCCCGCTCGGGTCTGTTTTCCTTGGTTGAGGCAGCCCCGCGGAAATACTGAACTCTCTGATCCGCCACGTCGTAATCAAGAACCATTGGACGTTCCCGTTGCCATTTGTTGCGAATCAGCTTGCTTCGCAATAGTTCCGCGCGATGGTGTCGTCCTCCGTTCTTGAGACCGCTCCGGACGCCTCCGCGTTGGCGGGCACCCACGTTTTGTTTCCATTTCTATCCTCGCCGTCATCTGTGTAATGCAAGAAGATCTGCTCGGATATTTACTCGGCGCTCTCGAAGAAGACGAAATGCGTCGGGTGGAGAAACTGCTGCGTGAAAGTGCGGAAGCTCGGCGAATGCTGGCCGAATTGGAACGCAAGCTTCGTCCGCTTCACGAAGACTTTGAGGTGATCGAACCGCCGCCGTCGGATTTGGTTTCTCGGACGTTGGATTCACTGCCGCCGCTTCCGCCGATGCCGGGCGCGGAAGCTGCCGCTGAAGAGTCAATCGAGCCCCAAGCACAAAATTCGAATGCAGCTTCGGCGGCGATCGAATCGGGTGCTTCGACACCATCGTTGACCCCAGTTTTAGAACGCGGCGATTCACTGAGTTGGACGTGGCGCGACTGGGCGGGCTCGTTCACAGCGGCGTGCATTCTGTTGGCGATTGCGCTGCCCACGATGGTGGAAGGTCGCTTCATGGCTCGCAAACAAGCGTGCCAGGACAACCTCCGGCAACTTGGCATGGCGATGACGCAGTACGTCAATCGCAACGCGGAAGCTCGCTTGCCGTCAGTGGAATCCGCGGGCTATCAAGCTTTCGCGGGAATGTACATGCCTCGCTTGCATGCCGCTGGGCTGATGATGGATCCGACATCGACTCATTGCCCGTCCATTCAATCCAACGATTTTTGGCAGGCCAGCGGGTTGCGACCCATGGAGGACGACCAGATCGAAGTGGCCGATGAGAGTGTTGATCAAGCCACGTTGGTCACGCTGCGGATGTTGGACGATGCGGCTCGCGAGCTGGAACGATTCAATCAAATGGGTGCGACGTCGGTGGCGGAAGAAACCGCATGGCAACGTGCGATCGCTCGTTTGCAATGGTTGCAACAGACCGCTGGCGGGCACTACGCCTACACCCTCGGCGTTCGCGATGGCGAGCAATTCGCGTCACCACGTTTCCAAGGCCGCTCTTCGTTTGCCGTGATGAGCGATGCGGCGCTCCTGCGAGTCGTCGACATGGATTCGGACGAGGATCCTCTGCTGAACAAAGCCGCCTCCACGTCGGATGGTTTGATCAGTCACGGTGGTCGCGGGATCAACGTGCTCTACGAAGACGGACGCGTGCGTTTCATCCCGCGGGAATCGATGAACCAGTTGATCGATCATCCGCTGGTCAACCACGACGGACGCCCGGAAGCCGGGGTGAACATCGACGACGCGTCACTCGCCCCAAGCTGGCAAGCTCCCTTCGTCCACGCCCGCCAGCGTTGAAACGCTGCTTGGTTGGGTCACGATGACTCGCCAAAGCTAATCCAGCGAAGATTCACTGAATCTATCCGTCCAAGGCTGGAACTCCGGCTCACGCTACCGCATCCTAGAGAGCGGGGTAGAAATGAGCGGTTTGGTGGTGAGGAAATGATGCAAAGCGGACGGAAATTTGCTTTTTGGCCGGTCCTCATTGGGATTTGGATCACCGGAAATACCTGCATCGCTGAGATGCCTCGTCTGTGGTCGGATCGCAGTGGCAAATTCAGCGTGAAAGCAGAACTGATTCAATTAGAAAACGGCGAAGTCCGTCTGCAAAAAGAGGACGGTACCGTCATCGACGTGCCGCTGAACAGGCTTAGTCCGGCTGATCAGAGATATGTTGCGAGGCATAAGGATGAATTTTCGCAACGCGGTGATATGGGTGCAGGTCGATCGGAAGGCAGAAGATCATCACAGCGTTCCGCAAACGTCGCGGGGGTGATGGCAGGTGGGGTGGATGAAATCGCCAATTCCGTCGTCATGATTTCGACGAACGATATGGTTGGCGCCTCCGGTTTTGGAAGCGGTTTCGTCATCGGACCGAACTTGATTGCCACCAATCATCATGTCGTCGAAGAGGCAATGCGAGCCGAAGTGCGCTATCGTGACGGAACAACCGCGAAAGTCGAAGGCTGTGTTGCAATGGACGAAGGACGCGATCTCGCAATCTTGAAAGTTGAATCCATACCCTCTGGCATTCGCCCCCTGAAAAGCCGCCGCGATGCGAACACGCCGCTGGGAATGTCGGTCGTCGCTATCGGGCACCCGCAAGGTTTCAGTCACACGATCAGCCAAGGCAATGTCAACGCTTTGCGTCGAACCGACGAATTGCCAATGACAGTCCGAAAGGATTTGGACGCCAATGAAAACACGACCTGGATCCAAACGGATGCGGTGATCTCCAATGGCAGCAGTGGCGGACCCATCTTGGATTTGGACGGTGATGTGATCGGCATTGCGACTTGGATCATTCCTGGAGAGCAACTTGGATTTGCCGTCCACGTTTCGCATTTGGTGGAACTGATGGCACAAAGTCGTTCTACCCAAAGCCTGATCTTGTTTCCGCTGCATGCGCCAAGGGATCACCCGATGATTCCGATGGAAGCCGAGGTGGCTGCAATCATGACTCAGATTTCTCGCAGGATCGAGGAAGTGTTGGTTCGTGATTTGGAAAAAACTGATCTCGACGATTTGCATCCAGCCAAAGAGTTTGTGCCGCGTTTTCTCGAGCTGGCCGCATCCAAACCCAATACTCGAGCTGCTTTTCAAGCTCTATTCGCAGCATTGCAAATGGCGGCAACTGGGCCGGAGTCTGCGCAACCTCAGGTCGAGCGGATTATTCGGCAACTACGAAAAGACCATTTTGCTGAGGAGGGAATGAAGTATGTCGCTCTCAGTTTGGTGCCAGTTGATCATGACGCAGCCAGAGCATTCATGAAGGAATTGGTGCAGCGCGGTCAACGCGAAGATACAAAGACATGTTCGGCTTTGGCCCTGGCGATTCATTTGAAGAAGCATTCCAGTGAGCCGTTGAAGGATGCGGAAAGACAGCAAGTACTGCGTTTGCTGGAATTCGTCATCGGCAGTCGCACGCAAGCAAAAATCGAAGGTGAGTCACTGCTCGAGATTGCGAAGTCACTTCGCTATGCAGTTGAACATCTAACGATCGGCGTGACGCCTCCCGCGTTAGCAGCGAAAACGACAGAAGGCCAAACAATCAATCTGGATGCAAAGTCGGAGTCGGTGAAGTTGGTGGTGTTTTCAGCTTCGTGGTGTGGACCCAGCGAGCGTCTGTATCCACATCTACGTTATTACCGCCATCTGTATACCGAAGATCAACTTCAGATCATTGGTGTTTATGGGGATGACGCTCAAACAGTCCGTCAGCTTCAGCAAATTGGCAAAGTGAATTGGCCTTCCATCTCGCAACCGTCGTCTGATGGAATCTTCGAGTCGTGGCAGGTTCGATCCTTGCCGACGATCTATTTGATAGATCACGAGGGTGTGATCCAGTTTGTATCCTTCGGCTATCCGGGGCGAACGTTGGATCAAGAAGTTTCGAAGTTGCTCAACGACTCCGCCAAAGCGAACATTGGGAAAGTCGCCGGAGGTCAGGCAATGCCACCGATCATCTTGTCGAACCCGGTTCCCAAGAAGGCAGAGTCGACCCCGTTAGATAACCTAGACGCTGACAATGTCCCCACGCCCAAAGTTGTGTTGGCACCGAAGAATGACTCCTCCCGTAATTCGAATGTCGCCGGTCGTAGCTCGTCTCTGGAGGCTTCCAACAACGCGATCATGAGGCAGATCGAGCGAGCTACCGGGCCATACAACCCAAGTCTGGTTCATGATGCGAGATTGTTGGATCTTTCTGGCGTGCTCAACTGCGGACTGGCTTCGGGCAACGAAGGAATGCCATTGGACCATCTCAACGGGGTTCCTCGCGGCGAGGTTACGATGGCTGGTGTTCCATTTCAGATCCTGGATCAGTTTGTCCAGCTAAAAGGTCGGTTCCGACGTGAAGACTATCCCAAGTCAGTCAGCGTTACCGTCGATGAATCATTCGATTACCTGTTCATGCTCAACGGGTGCAAGCAGTGGCAAACGGAAGGCCAATCCTTCGTCGCTTCAGTGAGTTTCGTGTACGAAGACGGCAGCAAATCTCATTGCATGCTGAAATACGGCGAGCACCTCACGGACAATTGGGTTAGAGGTACACCAAGAGATCTGTTGCATGCAGACGTGGCTTGGACCGGGACCAACGAGGCAATTCAGAAGAGGCCGGGTTGGACTTTAGCGTTGCACGTGATGCGTTTGAAAAACCCGCGTCCGGAAGCAAAGGTCAAGGAAGTCATCTATGAATCCAGCCTCGCCGGTGCGATCGCTCCGTTCGTTGTCGCGATGACGGTAGCCGATTACAACTGATTCAATTCCGCTTGGCGGAGGGCTTCCACCAGCTCGGAGATTTGCTCGAGTGTGAGTTCTTCTGTTCGAGCGGTCTCGCCGTGGCCGAGTCGGCTGAGGATCTCGTCGATCGCGGGTTTGTCGAGACGCCCTTTCATGGCACTGATGGTCACGCTGCGCAGGAATTTGCGGCGATGGAAGAAAAGTGCTCGGACGGTTTGGTGAAAGTAGTTCAGGTCCGGGATCGCGCTTCGTCGTTCGTGATCCACGTCCAGGCGAACAATCGCGGATTCCACTTTGGGACGCGGCCAAAACACGCTCGGCGGAAGGATGCGAACGATCTCGGCTTTGCAAGTTGCTTGCACCCAAACACTCAATGCGCCGTAGTCTTTGGAACCAGGCCCGGCGACCATGCGTTCGCCAAGCTCTTTTTGGATGGTGACCACGATCCGGTCGGGTGGAGGTGTTTGGTGCAGCAGGTTGCTGACGATCGGGGTGGCAACGTTGTAAGGCAAGTTTGCCACCAACATGAATTTGCTGTCATCCGGCAAACGCGACTTGGCGTCTCGGATTGATTCCATGATGTCGTCGCGGAACGTGCTTTTGTTTTTGAGTGCGTCGCCTTGGATCATCTTCACGTGCGGGAACGGAGCGAGTTCCTCGGACGCGAGTTGATACAGATTCTGATCGATCTCGACGGTCAAGATCGCTCCGGCTTGTTGAGCCATGATCGACGTCAATGACCCAACGCCCGTTCCGATTTCTAGAACGATGTCATGCGGACCGATGTCGGCCGAACGTGCGATGAGTTCAACCAAGTTCAAGTCGATCAAAAAGTTTTGACCGTACTTGGAGACGGGACGCAGCCCAGCCGCGGTCAAACGTTTGGAAAGGTACGTCGCGGTTTGCCGAGCCCCACGTGATGCCGGTTTAGGTGGGGCGGATTTCGCCGAAGCGGATTTGGTCGGCGGGCGAGTCGGAGCGACGGAAGGTTGGGGTTCGTTGTCGTCACTCATGAGTTCTGGTTCCACGGTGGCTGGCTGTCTTGAGATGCGTCAGTGTTCGAGGAGGTTGTGTTGCCAAATTGCAGCGTTCGCTGAACGTATTTGGCGAGTAGGTCCGTCTCCAGGTTGATCCGGTCGCCGACTTTGCGTCCGCCAAGAGTGGTGACTTCCAATGTGTGCGGGATCAACGCGACGGTGAAGAAGTCTTTGCCGGCATCGACCACGGTCAAGCTGATTCCGTCAATCGCAATGCTTCCCTTGCCCACGATCTGTTGAGCGTAGGCGGGCGGGACCGAGAACTTCAAATTTGCCCATGGAGGGTCGTCGACTCGTTCGATCAGTTGGCCAATGCAATCGACGTGACCGGTGACATAGTGGCCACCCATGCGATCGCCCACGGCAAGCGAACGTTCCAGGTTGACTCGCGATCCGGTTTTCAGCTCGCCCAGGTTCGTTCGGCTGAGCGTTTCTTCTCCGGCTTCGAACGCCAAGTCGTTGCCGTCAATTTCAACAATGGTCAAGCAACATCCGTTGATCGCGATGCTGTCGCCCAGCTTCACGTCACGGTCGGGATCCGAGAAGCGAAAATTGGGGGCTGATATGACCAGTTTCCGGCCGGGGGGCTGCTCCTCAACGGAGGTGACTTGGCCGACGGATTCGACGAGACCGGTGAACATGGAGATGGATTGTGGATTGAAGTGGATGGAAACGCGGCGAAATCGCAGGAAAAGGTTGACGTCGCAGCGAAATCGCCGAAAACCCAAAGGATTGGTGCCGGGTGGTCAGTTTCCGGGGCATTGGACAGAATACCGCCCGATCGGACAACGTCCGCCAACTCAAATCAGCTTTCTCATTGAATGTTTCCGGCCGCGAATTCGGCTGAAATTCCGTTCCCTCCCAATTCCATTGTGAACCCATGACCCTCATCGAATCGATTCACGCTCGGCAAATCCTCGACAGCCGCGGCAACCCCACCGTCGAATGCGAAGTCACGTTGATGGACGGTGCCGCCGGTCGCGCCGCCGTGCCCAGCGGAGCCAGCACCGGGATGCACGAAGCCTGGGAATTGCGCGACGGCGACAAGTCCGTCTTCATGGGCAAAGGCGTCACCAAAGCCGTCCAAAACGTCAACACCAAGATCGCCGACGCCCTGGAAGGCATGGACGCGACCGATCAAGCGGCCGTCGACCAAGCCATGATCGACTTGGATGGCACGCCCAACAAAAAAGAACTCGGTGCCAACGCGATCCTCGGCGTTTCGCTGGCCGTTGCTCACGCTGCTGCAGCGTCGACCAACCAACCTTTGTTCCGCTACCTCGGTGGTGCCGGTGCTCGCATGTTGCCCGCACCAATGATGAACATCATCAACGGTGGTGAGCATGCCGACAACGGTGTCGATATTCAAGAGTTCATGGTCATGCCGTTGGGCTTCGAACGCTTCAGCGATGCACTTCGTTGCGGGACCGAAATCTTCCACAACCTGAAGAAGGTTTTGTCGGAAAAGGGATACAGCACCGCAGTTGGTGACGAAGGTGGTTTTGCTCCTGACCTGAAGAGCAACCAAGAAGCTCTCGATGTGATCATGACCGCGATCGACAAAGCGGGCTACAAAGCGGGCGAGCAAGTTTGGATCGCATTGGACGCGGCTTCGACCGAGTTCTACGACAAGTCATCCGGCAAGTACTCGTTGGACAACAACGAAATGTCGGGCGATGAAATGGTCGACTTCTTGGCCGGTTGGTGCGACAAGTACCCGATCTGCAGCATCGAAGACGGTTGCGACGAAGATGACTGGGACACCTGGAAGAAACTCACCACCAAGATCGGTGACAAGGTTCAATTGGTCGGTGACGATTTGTTCGTGACCAACGTCGAGCGTTTGCAACGCGGGATCGACGAAGGCATCGCCAACAGCATCCTGATCAAGGTCAACCAAATTGGAACCATGACCGAAACGATCGACGCGATTCAGCTCGCTCATCGCAACGGATACACCTCGATCAGCAGCCACCGCAGCGGTGAAACGGAAGACTCCACCATCGCTGACTTGGCCGTTGCCATGTCGACCGGTCAGATCAAGACGGGATCGGCCAGCCGCAGTGACCGGATGGCGAAGTACAACCAACTGCTTCGCATCGAAGAATTGCTCGGCGATGCGGCTCAGTACGGCGGACCCTTGTTCGCGAAACGAATCACCGGCTGATCGCCGAGTGATTGATTAGACGAAAACGAAAGCGGAGTCCTAAGTGGCTTCGCTTTTTTGTTGCGCGGTTGGTGATTCGATTAGACGCTGAGTTGGAGGCGTCCGTGCGGTCACTGATCGTCCGAGTTTCCCGTCATGACGATTGCTTCGTCGACGATCAGAGTCGGGATGCCGTCGCGAATTGGATACAGCCGATTGGCGGAGGAGTTGACCAGCCCGCCTTCGATGGGCGTCGTCACCCGCTCGTCCAAATGGTCGCGAGCCGACCCGGCGGCGATGGCTGCGTTGATCCGCTCAACCAGCTCGCCATCGGCCAAAGTGAGTTGTCCACCGTCTGCTGGGCAACGCAAGATAGGCAAAATATCCGGGGTGATCATGGCTGGCTTCTCGGGGTTTCAAAAGTTTGACTTCAACGGCGTCGAGCGCGTCTCCGAATTCTAACCTCGGCAAACTACTTTTCTTGGGGCGGCCCTGCCATGCCCGATCCCACCTGCAGACGAAGGATTGTCATGCGGAATTCCAATCGGACGGTTTCGTTGTTTGTTGGCTTGTTGACGGTGGGGGCATCTTTGTCCTCGGTCAACGCTCTGGTTGCTCAGGACGGCGGCGAATTGCACGCGGATCCGGCCACCGGAATCGTTTATCGCAAACAGATCCGCCAAGTCCAACGGCCCGTTAGCGAAGTCCAAATGACGACGCGTTCCCAGACGGTCTACACGCCGAAGACCGTGGTGGAGACGAAGCCGGTGACGCGAACGTCGTTCGTTCCGGTGACCACCATGACGTTGCAACCGCGTTTGGAAGGCCGTTGGAATCCGTTTCGTCAGCCGACATTGGCCTACCGTCACGTGCCTGAAACTCGCTGGGAGGCACGTTCAGAGGTGCTGCACCAAACCGAGACACGGGTGAAGTGGGAGCCGGAAACCAAGTTGGTGCAGGTGCCCGAGCACAAGACACGGATGCAGAACGACCAAATCGTCCAGTACGAGCCCGTTGGTCAGTTGGCTCCCAACGCTCCGACCACGTCGAACATCCGCCCCGAAATCGCGGCTCGTTTGCGTCCGGTCGACTCCAACGCATCGATCCAGCCCATCACCACCGGAGCCGACCCTGCCACCGCTTCCCTCGCGACACGAGAACGCCCCCGTTCCTCGCTGCAATCGGGCCTGCGAGCCACCACCCTCGCTCCCACGAACCCCTCCATCTACGGCCCACCAGCCACCGGCACCTCAGTCGCCGGATTGCCCGTCATCAGCGTCTGGCGGTGAGTGAATTCGTTAAGATTTGGCGAAGGTTAGAACGTTCAGTTTAGTCCTTCGTCGGACAGATGCTGCATAACTTAGCTGAGTAGCGCCCCAGCAGTCTGTGATGGGGATTAAGTAGGCATTGATTTGATTGGGGGCCGGTCGGTAAGCGAAGAGGGAGGGTGCGGGGACTGGGTTAAATATGAGCGATAGGGGTGATCGGCCTGTGAGGGTCGAGTAAGGTGCAGGGGACGTTACTTCTTGTCGCCCTCCAATTGGTTTCGGCTGACCATGAATCGATTCGTGACCGCAAGCTTGTTTGCTCTGACGTTCTTCGCCGCACGCGCGAACGGTGCACTAGTTATCCACGGTGTCCTGGATGGTGACCTACCCGGCGGTAATCCAAAGGCAATTCTTCTGTCTGCAACAGCGGATGTCGCGGATCTGTCCATTTACGGGGTGGGGGCGTCAACCAACGGTGGAGGGACTAACGGAGAAGAATTTTCACTTTCAGGAACTGCCACAGCAGGGGACATTCTCGTGGTTGCTGGGAATAGTGCTAGTCAACAGTTCTTCTCAAGTTACTTTTCAAATACGCTTTTTCAGAATGGCTCTGCGATCATCAACGGTGACGATGCTGTCGAATTGTTTGAGAATGGGATTGTGATTGATACCTACGGTGACCCCAATGTGGACGGTTCTGGGGAAACGTGGGAATACGAAGACGGTTTTGCTGTCCGAGTTATGGGGACCGCCGGTGCCTTTGATCAGGCCAATTACACTTCAACAGCCGGAGGTCTGGATGGATTTGACGAGCAGATGCACATTGATACGATCGGTAGCACCTTCGGGCTGACTGCTGTCGCTGTTCCGGAGCCGTCATCGGTAGCCTGTATTGGCGGACTGTTCATCGCTGCCGTCTTGAAGCGGAGAAGGGAGGTTCGGCTCGCACCAAACAAGATGGCTTGAAACGCTGTTCGCCGGCACACTTTCGTGTTTCGTAATGTGAATCTGGCCGACTAGTTGCGCACTACATCCGTATGATCTTCGGCATTCGCTTCCGGTCGAACTTCCCAATGTTTGAAGCTTTGAGTTGTCGATTCTTCTTAGCTCACCTCGTGGTGTTAGCAGACACGCTACAGATTTCTGTTTGCGTCAAGAGTATGTCAGTCCGTCTGCAGAGCGTGAGCCGTTCACATTGACTCCGTCCTCTACACTCGGCAAACGCCACTAGGGTGTCTGTCGAGCGATGTCGCAGGTGTTGTTTGCGAACGCGAGTTGACTGGATGCTCGCGTTTGTCCGCCATGTCTGGTTGCACAGAATCTCGTGTGCTGTGAAGCAAGCCTACTCTATATCTGCTGCTTTGATTGGGTGGAGTCCAATGACTTCAACCATAGCTGAGCTAGATCCTTCGTGCTCGCACCGTTTGGTTCGTGCGGAGAGACGACATTGACTCGTTGGTAGTACTTGGCTGTGGCCTCGTTGAGACCGCATTTTTGTGCGATGCGGGATCGAACGATGTTGTCTTGCAGTTTGGTGATTCCGTTTCGGTCGCTGATCGTTTCTAGGAGTCGTGACTGGGCTTTGCTGAGTTGTCCGATGTCGGCGTACATGCAAGCGAGCAAGGGACCAGTCATCGACTGCTCTTGCTGGGTTCCTAGCAGTAGTTATTTCTTGGCACTGCCCCGAGAACTTGCTCACCGAGCAAGAAGAGGTTGCACGAGAAATGTGTGCGTCTGAACCGCAAGCCAGATAACGCGGACCTCCCTGGAGACTGTCAACGCCTGGCCGAGGATAAAGACGCCCGCGAAACAGCAATGGGCGATCACCGGCTTGTTGATCGAACTGTTGATCCGTGCGATTGCAGATTTTGGAGGACGTCGTTGTTTGCCTCGGAAACTACGCGAACGATTCGTTGTTTGAACTGTTGACGCACCAGGCCGACTGTGTTGTTGATAGTTGTGTCTGGCAAAATGCAGTGACTACGAACGCCGCGTTTGGTGATTGGGGGATGTCTTGTTGGTGGGCGATGTGGAGGGCGTGAAGACTATGTGAATCACGACTATTCAGCCTTCTTCGATCTGGTGCGTGGACGCCACGCGTGGCAAGCTTGGCTGCAAGTCGAATCCAGACCTTGCAGCCTTGCTCTGACATTGGTGTCGCGTGATGTCGCGTCTTCGGCAAGTGGTGGGAACACTCATCCTTGCTTCGATCTGCATTCCCGTCTTTTTGCTTCATCGCTTTGCGTTGCGGTTGGATGTTTGGTTGTATCCGTCGCTTCGTGACGTGGCGATCTCCAAACCGCTGTTCATCGTTGGTCTGCCCCGCAGTGGAACCACGCTGCTGCATCGTTTGATGGCGACTCAGAGCGGCGTGTTCACGACGATGCCGCTTTGGGAATTGTTGCTCGCTCCGGCGGTTTGCGAGAAACACATGTTGCGGCGTCTTCGAAACGCGGATCGCCGGCTGGGGAGTCCTTTGTGGCGTTTGTACCAAGCCGTCGAACGCCGCCTCGTGGGTTCGTTCGAGAACGTCCACGCCACGACGCTGTTTTCTCCTGAAGAAGATTACCTCTCCTTGCTTCCATTCGGTGGATGCTTTCTCGATGTGATCCGAGCTCCACGCAGCGAGCGGGTTTGGAAGCTCGGGCATTTCTGCGAGCGACTGCAGCGGTCTCAGCAAATCGCTTTGCTTGATGTTTACACAGGCGTTTTGAAGCGGCATCTCTTCTTTCGCGGCCAACATCTTCGTCTGCTATCGAAGAACCCCAGCTTCACGTCGTGGATACCCGTGCTCACGGAAGCCTTTCCGGATGCGTGCATTGTGGGGCTGCGGAGAGTGCCTCACGAATCGGTCCCGTCGCAGCTCAGTTCCCTGCAATCAGGAATGAATTGGTTTGGGAACGACGTCACCGACGCTGACATCGTGGCTCGGTTCGTCGAATTGCTCGCAGCATATTGGCGGATGTTGGAGGAGTTCAAGTGCACGCTCCAACCCGAGCGATTCCAGCTCATCACCTACGAACGATTGATTTCCGACAGCGAGTCGGTAGTGCGCGAACTGATGGAGCAATTCGGGTACGAAGTGACTGCCGCTGGCCTTCTCTCGTTGCAGCGGCAGTGTTCGGTGCAAAAGCGGTACAGCAGCCGCCATCGGTATCGATTGGAAACCTTTGGCCTTCATCCGGACCAGTTGGATCGCAGCTTTGGCCTGCATTCGAAGTCCCGGTGTCAGGCTCCCGCTTCTCCCGGCCGTCCAGAAACGCTTTCCTGTTGACACCAAATTGGATGTGACGCGATGAAACTCAAAGGCCCGCGTGCGATTCCCGTCCAGCCCGCTCCACAATCCCTTTTGCCCAGTAGTCGATATCGACGATTGAGGGTGGCGATCGTCTCGGACGCGATCGCCGGCAGGAATGGTTTGGGGACGTACTACATGGATTTGATCGAGCATCTACGCGGCCACGTCGGATGCATCGAGTTACTTGGCCCAACCGCTGATCGAGACGCTCAGTTGGAACGTTTTTCGATTCCGATGCCTGGGGACAAGACTCAGCGGATGGTTTATCCGAATCGTTGTGAGCTACGGCGTCGATTGGACGACTTGCGTCCTAATTTGGTGATCGTGCCAACGCTTGGAGCTTTTTCGTACTTCGCGTTGCAGTACGCTCGTGAGAAACGAATCCCGGTGGCGATTGCTCATCACACCAACTTCGATCGTTTGTTGTCACTGTATTGGCCCCGGGTGATTTCGAAACCGCTGGGTTGGATGCTGCGGAAGGTCAATCGTTGGTTGATCACGCAGGCCGGAATGGTTGTGTCGCTCAATTCGGAGGCGTATCAAGACGCGGTGTCGCTCGGCGCCCGCAATGTTCGCATCATGGGGACACCGGTTGCCTGCGACTTTTTGCGGCATCCACAATCTCACCGAAACGATCCAATTCGAAGAGTCATCTTCGTGGGGCGATTGGCGGCCGAAAAGGGAGTTGGCGAGGTTCTCGATGCCGCCGCGATTCATTCGAAGATACAGTTCGCCATCGCGGGTGATGGACCGGGCCGGGGCATGGTCTGCGACGCCGCAGAAAGACTGTCCAATGTGTCCTATCTTGGCTGGTTGAGCCGTGACCGAGTTCGGGAAGAAATTGACCAGAACGATGTGCTGGTGCTTCCGTCGGCAATCGAAGCATTCGGGACGGTGGCGTTGGAGGCATTGGCACGGCGACGTTACGTGTTGCTTCGGCGAGAATGCGGGATCGCAAAATGGCCGTCATTGGCGGCGGGGCTTTTCCATATCGAATCCAACGAAACCGTCGCCGATTCACTGGATCGGATGTTGAATATGACATCGGTTGATCTCGAACGACAAGCTGAGCCGAGCTGGAGTGCGGTGCAGGATTTCAACCATCATACGCTTCGCAAATGGTTGAGCTTTTTGGCGGACGCAGCGATCGGCGAAGCACCCATGCAGCAGAGTGACGCAGCATGAGCGATCGTTCGCGACCACCCGCCCTGTTCTCCATTCACGATGTGATGCCCGAGACAATCGATGCCGTTGGTGAGCTGATCTCTCTGTTTCATCGGCATGACGTGCGAAAAATCATGCTTCTGGTCGTTCCAGGACGCAATTGGCGAGCGGCTGATTTGAGCCAGTTGCGTGTGTGGCAAAGCCAAGGCTGTGAATTGGCAGGTCATGGTTGGAGTCACCGCTGTCAATTCATCCGCGGTTGGAAGCACCGCCTGCATAGCACGTTGCTCTCGCGGAACGTTGCGGAGCACCTTAGCCTGAACGAGGACGGCGTCGTTCAGCTCATGAGCAAGTGCGCGGACTGGTTTTTGGAGAACAGTTTCCCCCGGCCCTCGCTGTATGTTCCTCCTGCGTGGGCGATGGGACGGGTTCGTTCATCTCGGTTGCAGGCGATTCCGTTCATCATGGTCGAGACGTTGAGCGAGGTGGTTTGCATCGACCAATCCACACGCGTGAGGCTTCCGTTGATCGGCTTTGAAGCAGACACCGCGTTTCGAGAATGGTCGCTTCGATGCCTAAATCGCGGCAATGAACTCCTTGCTCGACTAGCGATGAAGCCATTGCGAGTCGCCATTCATCCTTTCGATCTTCGGTTTCGACTGGGAGGGCAACTTGAAGACAGCATTGCTTCGGGATGGCAGCCGATTGGCTACCAATCGATCATCGAGAGCATGACGCCGAAAGAATAGAGACTGGTCACTTCATGACATCTTTCGGGGGCACGGAGTGCTGCCCAGGGCGCTGAACTCAGAATGGAACCGAGTCATGACCAATCCGCTTTCTTCGCGGGAAGTTTCGATTTGGAGTGAATTCGGTCGGCTGGTTGATTCACTGACGCGCGCGATCTGATGGGTGTGGTTTCGGGCTCTTGTCTGTGCTGGTAGCGTTTGTCGGCCAAGAGTGGCCAACCTACGGTGGAGTGGATGCGTTGTTGCTGCGGTGAGCCAGGCGTTGCTCCCACGTTTCAGGGAACACTTTGCGAACGCGAGTCGAGCTAGACGCTCGTGTTTGTCCGCCATGTCTGCTTGCGCGAGGTCTTGTGTGCCGTGGAGCAAGCCTACTCCACAATTGCTGCTTGGTTCGGGTCGGAGACCAATGACTTCAGCCAAAGTTGCGCTAGATCTTTGGTGCTTGCACCGTTTGGTTCGTTGGGAGAGGCGACGTTGACTCGTCGGTAGTATTTGGCTGCGGCTTCATTGAGACCGCATTTTTGTGCGATGCGGCCCCGAACAAGGTTGTCATACAGTTTGGTGATCTCGTTTCGGTCGCCGATCGTTCGGAGAAGTCGCGAATGGGCATTGCTGAGTTGTCCGACGTCCGCGTACATGCAAGCGAGTGTGTGACCAACCGCTGAACGCTCTCGAATTGTGCCCGCGCGGAGGACTGCCGTTTCAGCTTCGGATAGAAACTCGGACGACGTGCCAGCAAAGAGGCTTCGCCAGCAAAGCGACGAGCGGATGAAGCTATTTTGAAGATGTTCGTCGAACTTCTCTTGGACAAACTCAATCGCGTGAGGAGCACCCCGGGTGATTTGCAACTGCGTGAGGTAGCCGTAGACGGAACGGACTGGGTCACGCAGAGCAAGTTGCCCGAGCGTGGCTTGCGATTCCTCCATCAAACCCAGCGACATCTCCGCCTTGTGTTTCGCGTAAAGCAGTTCCGGTGTTGTCGGGTAAGACTCCAGCAAACGTTCGGACAATTCCAGTGCTTGGCGATATTCGCCGTTGTGAATCAGGTATTTCAGACGTGAACGATCGATTTGGACTTGTTGAATTTTGGGGTAGCTCTCTCGGACTTGCAGAAGCTCATCAGCAAACACTTGATTGTCGTAATCGCGTGCGGCGAGCAGCAGTGCCGCGAGTCGCAGGTGTTCCGGATTTGAGGCGGTCGAGGCGAGCCACGCCTGAGCGAACGGGCTTCCCGCAAACACATCGAACAGTCCAGCGGTACGACGTTCCGACTGATAGATCTGGTCGACCAGCATCCTGGCCCCATCCTCATTGCCTTTGTCCAAAAGCTGCGCAGCTTTGGCACCGACATTCTTGGATTGAGAATCAGCCGCGAGAACGCGGTACTGGCCGTCCTCACGGACAACCAGTCGAATGATTGGCGGAATCGTGCGGGCCGCTTCTTCGACAAGTCGTGCCGTGACGATGTATCCACTCTCGTCGTTGCCTTCTGCTTCGAAGGTGTAAAGACTGAGCGTATCGACGCAAACTTCCATGTCTCCGTAGTTGCTCATGACCGCACTGCGGATCTCATGAACGAAAACGGGAAGGCTTTGGAGATCCTGCAGGATCGATTGGGCATTGCTTTCTGCGGTGTAATGATCTCGCAATTCATCCAGATTTGGACCACTTCGAAAATAGGCTGCCAGTAGCCGTTGCACCGCTGAGATCGGATCGGAGGGTTCGAGCAAAACTTCCTCGTGACGCTTCAGATGATTCATCATCGGTGAAACGCCAACGATTTCCGGATGAGTTCGGATAAACTCTTTCAGCAAGTCATATTCTCGTGTTGCACGGACTTGCGACAGGACGTTGGTTGCCACCAGTTTTTCATCGAATTGCATCGCTGCCTTTGCAATGGTGCGGTCACCTGCGGTGGCACCACGTTGCTTGATCTCCGCCGTGGCGAGGAAGATCCAAGGTTCAACCAATTGAGGGTAGGTTCGAGTGAGTTGTTTCAGTTTGCCAAGTTCATCTTGGCGCATCAGCAGCGAGCAATAGTTGATGATGCCAAATTCAGACGGCAGTTTGGCGATGAGTTCTTGATAGAGTTTGGCGGCTCGCGACATCGCATCTCGGTCTGTGTAGCGAGACAAATTCTCATCGTGCTCGAGCATCACTGCCAAGTTGTACATGCCGTCAATGAAATCTGGATCGATTTCAAGGGCTCGCCGAAAGTGCTTGATCGTGGTCTCGCGGTCTAAACCAGGCCTGAGATTTTCGCCCTGCAGGTTATGCATGTGGGTCCAGGCCATTTGCCAATGAGCGAGGGTCGACTCGGGGGCCCGGATTGTCATCTGTTGTGCAAGATCCCTGGCCTCCTCGACCAGACCCACTTTGAGCAACGTGTTGCTGAGCTCGCTGATGTTGTACAGGTTGTCGGGTTCTTCACTGGCGATTTGGATCATTCTCCGAATGGCATCGACCTCGTTGCCATTCTCAAATTCCAGAAGCGGTTGATATTCAAACTCGACCGGAATGAGCCATTCATCTGGCGAAAGATTTCCAGAAAGATCGAGGTAGTTTTCTCGAAACTCCTCAACTTGGTCTGCGGTGAGCATCGCGTCGCCGGTATCGAGTTTGGTCCGAAGTACGACCACCTCGTCGGGGCGTTGTTCAAACTGCATTTCGAATCGCAGACTTCCCACATTCAACGTGTGGGACGGAGGCAACGTGGCGACCGCGAAGCCGCGGGGTGGATTCAGCACCTGTTCTTTTTCATAGACGAATCGACTGAATTCGTAGGGGACGGTTCGTTCGGGTGAATCGGAGTCGTATGCGTCGGCATATTCGGGGCCGACCATTTCATAGGGCAAGTAGTTCAGCAAACTTCCCGCGTCCAACTGAAGGCTGACGCCGGAGTTGGTGCTTTCGTTGATGCCCCTCGATGTCACTTTGTATTGAAGGTGAAATACTGACGAATCGGGCGGCGACGGAACGTCGTACTGCAAATCGCTGAGCTTGGCGTCACCAAAAACTTCCTCGTATTGCGATTCCAAATCTTTGACGATTTGAGACTTTGACCGGCTCGCGTAGCTTGATCGACTGTAGCTGGCAAAGCTGCCCGTTGCGCGAGAAGTGCTTTCCAAGGTCGAGGGGCCATTGCAGGACAATTGAAAAACAAGATTCTGAGATCGAAGGTTGTCCGAAGACTGGCTCCGTGGAGTTCGCTGAAGCTGGGTTGTTTCGGGTGAAGCGATCAATGCCAATCTGCCCTGATCAGCAACCGGCAACTCACCAAAGGATGTGTATGGACTGGTCAGATCGATCCACACAGCGGCGAGTTGGTTTTGTGCGGGCAAATAGACAATGGCGTGATCGAACGAATTCAGACCGGGTGAATCGCGGGATACGTCCACAGAAGATGTCGCGTCCAGCAGTGCCACGTAGGCTTCAATGTTGAAGTGACGCAAGATCGCGACCATCAAAGTTGCTTGATCTTTGCAATCTCCGTAGCGACGTCGAAGCGTGTCAGTGGGAAGAGCAGGTTGAATGGAGGACCCACCAAATTCGACGCCGGTGTAGCGAACGGAGTCTACGATTTTATTCCAGGTTGCCTTCACCAAGTTGATTGGATCATTCGTAGAACCTTCACTCGACGCGGCACGCTGGATCTCATTTGCAAACAGTTCCACTTCGCTCGAGTTGATTTGTTGTTCGACCAGATCGTGATAGTGTTGCGCGATGTCTGACCATGATTTCCCAGTGCTGTAGGTCACGTAGGAAATGGGAGGCTCACCGGTTGGCAAGTAGTCCCAAATCACCTCGATGGGTTCGGGGTTCGTTTGTTTCAAAGTCCAAACCCGTTCATCCCCTTCTTCTCGAATTTCGAGAGGAACGGAGGACCCGACGCAGTTCAAACGCAAGTCGATTGAAGAGTCGGCTCGGACTTCGTGATAAGAAACCAGGCAATCGGTGAAGCGTTCCCAAACCACATTTCCAATGATGCCCCAGGCACAAAAAGCAGTGTGCTGTCGGACGATGACTTCCGTCTCAATCACAGCACCCACAGAAACTGCGGGAAGGGGAGCCGTCAGCCGTTGATCGTCCATGAAGACACTGTCTTGATAGTTGTCAGCGGATGATTCCGTGATTGTTTGGGGGTCCAACTCGTGAACCGTGCCATCGCGAGTGATAACGCGGGCACGCATCGTTGGTTTGTCCTCAAGCCAAGGGTTCCAATCGACGCTCAGGCTGGCACGCGATTCAACATCGTCCCGCGACAAAATTCGGTAGACGCGTTTGGTGGTCTTGGTGACGCGATGGTCGGCGGAAATCTGAACGCGTTCGTCGTGCAGTAGGAACTCCGAAAAGCTTTCGTCATCGATGGGAACACTGGCCGCTCCCGCCAACACTGATTCTGCGGATGCTTCGAAGAAACCGCCGTCCCAAGGCAAGTCCACTTCGGGTTCTGCTGAGCGAGCCCTTTGAGTTGCTCCAAAGATGAAACCGACAAGGACGAGAATGTGCGACAAATGCTGAACGTTAATTGGCATTGAAGTCAGACGAAGAGGGCCAGGGGGGTTATGGAGCGGCCCAGTTTAACAGGCGTTACAGATTCAGATTGGTTTCTCGGGTTGATTCTTCATGGAAGATTTTGACTTGGAGTGAATCCCGTCGGTTGGTTGGTGCACTGACGCGCGCGATCAGACGGATGTGTTTTGGGCTGATGTCTGTTCAGGTTGTGTTTGTCGGCCAAGAGTGGCCAACCTACGGCGGAATGGATGCGTTGTTGCTGCGGCGAGCGTGGCGTTGCTTTGGTGGCGACGCCGCGTTTCACTTCGATGCGGTCTGGCACATCGTTAGAAGCTGATCTCGACGCGCGAGCGTTTTTTGTTGAGCTTCGGTGATCTTCTTGCCATCAATTTGGATTCGTTGCAGCGATGTCTTGGCGAGATCCGCGCGTCGCATGACTTTGAGTTGAATTTGAGCCAAACGCAGCCAAGCTTCGTGTGACATCTCCCCACCTCGATCGGCGATGATCTGCAGCGGTCGGGTGGCGGCAACAAATTGCTTGGCTCCCGCGTACAGCTTTGCCAATTGAAACAACGTTTTGTCGGATAGCCCAACGGCAATGTCGAGTTGCTCAAGTCTTGCGAAGTGAGTGTTGGCCAGGTTCAAACTGTTGGATGCGATCGCTTGTCGTAGCAATAAAGATAGGCGGTTGAAGTCGGGGTTGGCCTGCGCGGCTTTCATCGCCGACTCGGCCTTCGCGGCAGACTGCTTGGCGTGGCGTTTCTTTGTAAACAGGCCGCCTTGTCCGGATGTTTCACCGGCACGTGCCTGCCTGCGTTTTGCGTAAGTCGAATTGGCATCGATTTGCGAATGCTTGTTCGCCAGGGCGGCGGCAACGGGATCGTACTCCATTGCTTCGGCACGCTGGATCGCCTCGCGACGCTCGGGCGGGCAAAGCCAGTCGTATTCATGCAGCCATTCGTTGCGGGAAACGATGTCCCAGTTTTCGCAATCGACTCGTCCCGTCTGCAGCATCCAAAGTCCGATTGGGGCGCCGATGAACACGCCCATCAAGTGCAGAAGTCCCGAGGACACGGAAAGCCCAGAAAAAATCACCTCCGCAACTTCCAGCAACAGGAAGAACATGGCGAGTGTGAAAACCTTCACCTCGAAAGAGAGCAATCGAATGAAGAGTAGGAACATAAAGACGAAGACGCATTCGATTTCGTTGTCAGGTGCCCAGATCAACGCGATGGCCATCAAACCAAAAACGGCCGATGATGCTCCCAAGGAAACACCGTCGCCCACCAAGACCACCATCACTAATTGTTCGAGGATGCATTCTCCGACGGCGATTCCCATGTAGATCAGCAGGAACTTTCGCCAACCAACCTTCCCCTCGACGATCAATCCGAAGGCCCACAAGAAAAACATGTTGCCCAGCAGGTGCATCGGGCCGCCATGCAGAAACGGGCTAGTGAACCACTGAATGGGATTGATCGTCTCGTAAGACAACGCCAGGTTTTCAAGCGTCTCCATGTCCGCGGCTCCGCTGAGCAACGCCCACACACAGGCAACAAATGCGGCGACGTTTGCGACGATCAAGCCAACGGTGGCGATGGGCCAGTGATAAAGCGGTGCGTCGGTGGAAACGGGAATGAACAATCAACCAAGCTCCAGGAATCAGAGGGTGAGGGCCGCCGGAAAGGCGTTTCGGCATCACGAGAGCGTCTCGTAGTGTAACGAGATGGCTCACTAAGGTGGCGGGAAACCACCTGAGTTGGGGCGCGGTGTGGGATTGAATCGATGAGCGAATGAAAAATCCAATCCTGGTTGCGGCGGTGACTTAGGTAATGGAATTGACCGCTAGGTTCGACCAATCGTGTGAATGCACCACGCAACCAGGCATGACTTGCTGGCCCAATTCCACGATGCGAATAAATGAGTGGCAAAGCGAGGTTGGTGAGAAACATCGAGGTTTCAAATTGATCTAAGATGTCTCGATTCGCGGTTGGAACAGCTCGGTTGTGGTGCACAGCTGGATGACCTATCGCGAGTGCCCGCCTGCAACTCCTCGCCTCGATCACGGTGCTATCTCTCATGCAAGACGCAGAGTCCGCTTCCAATTCCAAAGCTGGTTGGATTGTCTTCTCGTTGTCGTTGATGATGTTTCTGCAGTTCTTCGCGTGGGGAGCTTGGTTCGCCAGTCTTTCCGCGGCGATGGACATGAAGCTGCTCGGCGCGTTCATTGGGGGGGCGTACGAGGCGGCTCCCATCGCGGCCATCTTTGCTCCGCTGTTTCTTGGTCTGGTCGCCGATCGTTTGTTCTCGTCGGAACGAGTGATGGGCGTGCTGATGCTGATCGGCGGTTGCATCATGTTGTCGCTGCCAGGCATCGCGGAGGAGGCATCGGTCTTTGCCAACGAGATGGCGGAAAACATGCGTGCCGACGGCGTCTATGACGCGGATGTGTTCGCCGAACGTCAGCAAGCTGAAAACACGTCCGGCAAGACTTTGGTTTGGATGATCCTGGCCTATTTGCTTTGCTACATGCCGACGTTAGGTTTGGGGAACACGATTGCCTTTTCGAACATCCCAAGCCAAAACGATTTCCCGAAGATTCGCGTTTGGGGAACGATCGGTTGGATTGTGGCTGGTCTGACCGTTGGCATTTTTGGTTGGTCTTCGTCGTACAACATTTTTTGGTTGGGGGCGGGAAGCTCGATTGCTCTCGGGGCACTGTGTTTCTTCTTGCCACACACGCCGCCACCGTTGAAGGGCAAACCCATGGACATCCGATCGTTGTTCATGGTCGATGCGTTTGCGTTGCTCAAGGATTTCAACTTCCTGGTCTTTGCCGTTTGTTCGACACTGATCTGCATTCCGCTGGCGTACTACTACGGAATGACCGCGCCGTATCTGAACCAAACAGGGTTCTCGGAGCCCGCCGCGACGATGACGATCGGTCAGATGTCCGAGATCATTTTCATGTTGTTGATCCCGTTCTTCTTCCGCCGCCTCGGCGTGAAGGTGATGATCTTGGTTGGGATGGCGTGTTGGGTTTTGCGGTACGCGTTGTTCGCTTACGGGGCACCGGATCAAGTCACTTGGATGCTGCTGTTGGCGGTTGCACTGCACGGTATTTGCTATGACTTTTTCTTTGTCACCGGGTTCATGTACACCGATCAGAAGGCTCCCGTCGCGATTCGGGGGCAAGCACAAGGTTTGTTGGTGTTTTTGACCCAGGGCGTCGGGATGTTCTTCGGCTACCGGATCATGGCGGGCGGCAGTCTGTTCGGCTTCATCCCGTTGGATTTGACGTTTGGGTCGTACGGTGAGCAGGTCAAGTCAACCGCGTACACCGAGGCCTTGGGCCAGGCTCGAGGCGAAAGCGAAACGGTGTCATTCCTGGAATCATTCACCAAAATGTTCTCTCGGTCCTTGCCGGAAGGTTTGGATGCGGGGCTGTTGGCTGACGCGATGATGCAGTGGAAGAACTTTTGGCTCTCGCCCGCGATCATGGCAGCGATCATTTTCGTAGTCTTTGCCGTGACGTTTTGGGATCGCACGGAAAAGGAACCGGATGCGGCCGAGGCTGCTGCGGCGGAACCAACACCGACCGATCCAGCGGTTTGAGCGTTCAACGCGGAAGCCGCGGTTGCGATATGATGAGACGCTGTCCCCAGGACACACGTCCTCGGCGAGCGATCCTTTTCGGTGGCTCTTTCGCCGGGTGATCTTCCGAAGGACGCTTTGACGTTGGTGAGCGGTGGTGGTTCGCCGTTGGACCCGACGCCAGACTCGCTTTCATCGAACCCCATGTCTCGGCCATCACGGGCTCCGTTGTGTCGCTACCTTTTCGCCTTGGTTTTGAATCGCCCAGCTACTTGTGGCTGTTGCTGGCGTTGCCGCTGCTTTGGGCCTTGGGTTGGTCCAGTTTGCGGGTGCTGGGAGCTTGGCGGCGGGTGATCGCGTTGGCGGTGCGGACCGTGGTTTGGACCGCGGTGGTCGCCGCTCTTGCTGGTGTGCAGTTGGTCTGGACCAGCGATCGTGTCACGGTGATGTACGTTCTAGATCAGAGCGAAAGCATTCCATCGGCCAAACGCACGGCGATGCTGGATTACGTCATCGAATCCGTTCGTCGACATCGCAATGCCACGCGAGGCGACCGAGCCGGGATCATCGTCTTCGGCCGCGATGCGATGATCGAGATTCCGCCATACGATGACGATGTGCCGCCAATTCGACGTTTGGAAAGTTTGTTGGATCGCACCGACGCGACCAACATGGAAACGGCGCTGAATTTGGCTCAGGCGTCGATGCCTGAGGACACGGCTCGCCGCATCGTGATCGTCACCGACGGCAATGAGAACATTGGCGAAGCCAGACGGATTGGCAGCCGGATTGTTGATGCCGGCATTGGCATCGATGTGGTTCCGGTTCAGAAGCAAGCGGGCGGCGAGGTGTTGGTCGAGAAGATCGATTTGCCGTCGAATATCCGCAAAGGACAACCGTTCGAGGCTCGGATTGTCGTCGATCGACAAGGTGCCACCGAGGTGGCATCCGAACAGCCTGTTTCGGGACGATTGAGAGTCAAGCAAAAGGTGGCTGGACAAGAATCGTTGTTGCTGGAGCAAACGGTCGAGCTGCAACCGGGCAAGAACGTTTTCCCGCTTCAGCACAGCATCGAGCAACCCGCTGCCTACACCTACGAAGCTGAGTTCATCGCAGATGACGAAGCGTCCGATGGACTGACGCAAAACAACCAAGCCACCGGCTACACCTACGTGCGAGGCAAGGGGCGTGTGTTGCTGATCCACGGACCGGAGGATCTTGGTGACTTTGAGTTGTTGCTGTCCACCTTGCGAAACGCCAACATTGAAGTCACGCCGATGGCAACCACGGCGTTGTTTGGTTCGCTGGCGGAGTTGCAGCCTTACGATGCCGTGATCTTGGCCGGTGTGGCTCGCGTTTCCGGTGAGACGACGCAGACGATCACTTCTTTCAGCGACGAGCAGATCGAGATGCTCGTCCGCAACACGCAGCAACTCGGCGCCGGGTTGTTGATGATTGGCGGACCCGAGGCACTGGGGGCTGGCGGCTGGACGGGGACGGAGCTTGAAAAGGCAATGCCCGTCGACTTTCAGATCAAGAACACCAAGGTGCAGGGCGTCGGTGCGCTGGCTTTGATCATGCACGCCAGTGAGATGGCGCAAGGTAATTATTGGCAGAAGCAAATCTCCATCGCGGCCATCGAACAGCTCGGCGGAGCGGACTACGCCGGCGTCGTCCACTGGACCATGAACGGTGACAAATGGTTGTGGGGCGGGTCCAAAGGCATGCTGGAAGTCGGACCCAATCGACGTGCCATGTTGGCCGCGGTCGGACGCATGACGCCCGGTGACATGCCCGAGTTCGATCCTGCGATGCGAATGGCCGTGACTGGGTTGGTGCGAACGGATGCTTCGGTCAAACACTTGATCATCATCAGTGACGGTGACCCGGGGGCACCGACGAACAGCGTCATTCAAGCCTTCAAAGACAACAGCATCACGATCAGCACGGTGGCGGTGGAATCGCATGGTTTGTCCGACAGCCGTCGTCTGCAGGACATCGCTCGTGCAACCGGTGGCAAGTACTACGCGGTGAAGTCCGGTCGTGCGTTGCCGGGCATTTTCCAGCGAGAAGCACGTCGGGTGACACGCCCGTTGATCTATGAACCGCCGGGGGGCGTCATTCCACAGATCACCTTCCCTCACCCTGTGGTGGATGGCATCGAATCGCTGCCGCGGATTTCTGGGTTCGTGATGACTCAGGTGAAAGACAGTCCGCTGGTGCAGGTCGTCGCACAATCGCCAAAGCCCAGCACTCCGGAAAACGCGACGGTCTTGGCGACGTGGACGTACGGTTTGGGGCGTGCCGCGGTGTTGACCACCGACGCGGGTTCGCGCTGGACCAAAGCGTGGGCGGGGTGGCCCGGCTATGAGAAGTTCCATTCTCAGTTGGTGCGTTGGTTGATGCGACCAACCGGCGACACCGGGCAGTTTTCTTTGGCGACTCAGGTCCGCGACGACAAAGTGGACGTGATAGTGACCGCACTGGCGGAAGACGATTCGTTTCTGAACTTCCTGGAGATCGGCGGTTCGGTGTTGGACCCGGATCTGCAACCGCTGTTGCTGGAAATGGAGCAAACCGCACCGGGACGTTACGAAGGTTCGTTCCCCATCGATCGAGCCGGGACCTACTTCGTCAACGTGATTCCAGGCGAGGGAAAAGCACCGTTGTCTGCAGGGGTGACAGTTCCGTACAGCGAAGAATTCCGCTATCGCGAAACCAACGGAACGTTGATTGCGCAGTTGGCGTCGCTGCGTCCCGACGGAGGCTCGGAGGGCGAGGTGACGGAACCGCTCGAAGCCGAGTTGACAGACGCGTTGTTGGCTCGCGATACCTTTCGTGGCGGTCTTCCGCCGGCGCGACGGATCCGTGACGCTTGGCCGTGGTTCGTGTTAGCCGCGTGCGTGTTGTTCTTCACGGATGTGTTGGTGCGCCGGGTGGCAATCCGATTCGGATTTTTGAAGGTCTGGTGGAAACGCATCGCTGGCGAGCCTCAGCCTGAACCGACCGCGATCACGCGATTGGATCAATTGAAGCAATCCAAGGAAGACGCCACCAAACAACGTCGAGGCAATTCGCGATTCGAACCGGAGTCGCTGGACATGGGTGGTTCTCAATCGGCGGACATCGAAGGGTTGGATCGGTCGTCGGACCAACCGGGCCAGACCGGTTCGTCTTCAACCCAACTCGGTTCATCGTCATCATCGTCGGACGGAGGCCAAAGTTACACCGAGCGTTTGTTGGAAGCCAAGCGACGAGCCAAGAAGCAATGATGATGTTCGTCTTCAGTGGCTTCGCATCGTTGCTGATCGCTTTGGAGCTTTTCCTAGGCGTCGCGATGCTTGGTTGGTCCGCGGACAAGATGATTGTTGAGCGGGAGAAAACACCGGGGCCGTATTGGTTTGCGATTGCCCTGCACACGTTAGTCGGGATCGGACTGCCCGTGCTGTTCGTGATCTACGGCGACCAACTATGACGTTTCAGGTCGCGGAGGTGGATGCCACGGAATCATCTGCGTCGCGTTGTCCAAGCCAAAACCACCGGACGGTGGCGTAGAGCACCACGGCGGTCACGGTACCCGCCATGTCAGCCAAGAAATCCATGGGGTCCGAGTGCCGGCCTCGAACGAATGACTGAGTCAGTTCATCCACACAGGCGTAGACCAAGCACATGGCGACGATGAGCGGAAACCTTCGCCAAACTCGCGGCGAATTGGTGCAATAGCACAGCAGCATCGCCAAACCGAAGAAGGCCGTGAAGTGCATCACTTTGTCGTTCAACTTTGGCATCGCCGACGGCAATTTGGGCAGATGCGTGCCGACAAAAATGGCGATCCAATACGACGCCAAACAGAGCACTCCCAAGCGGATGCCAAGCAGGCGAAGTTTGGTGACCGGTTGCATCAGCAGTGCTCTCGCGAGGACAATGTGGCGAAGACAATTCGTTCAACAAAGGTCTCTATCGTGCTTCCGCAACTGACTCCTTCGATCAATCCGGCTTCGTTTTCCGCGATGCGAGCTTTCCTGGTGATGCTCGTGCTTGCACTTGCCCCATCTTCCGCATTTTCTCAGGCCGGGAAAGACTCAACCTCGGCCGAAACTGAAAAAACGACCGGCGAAAAATCGGAGAAAGGAGAGCAGGATTGGCGCCCGATGGCGGAAAAATGGGAGCCTGCACGCTTTGGCGGTGATGGCGAAATCGCAGAAGAAGATCCGAAGAAGAATTCTTCTGATCCCAAGAAAACGATGGAGAACTCGAAGTTGTTCCGACTCGGGATGGGGGATCCTCTGACCGGCATCCGCTGGACGGGCGACTTTCCGAAAGAGAACTACGAAATGAAATTTCAGGCTCGACGCACCGACGGTTTTGACTTCTTCGCTGCGGTGACCTTTCCCGTCGGCGATGAGCACTGCAGCTTTGTCCTCGGTGGATGGGGCGGTGGCGTGGTGGGAATCAGCAGCATTGATGGCAACGACGCGTCCAGCAACGAAACCACCAGCTACAAAGATTTCAAAAACGACCAGTGGTACACCGTGAAGGTGCGAGTCGACGAGAAACAGGTCCTGACCTGGATCGACGGAGCCGAGTGGGCCAACGTCAATCGCGACGAGCACACGTTCGACATTCGAATTGAGATGGATCCCTGCTTGCCAGTTGGCATCGCGAATTTTCAGTGCGAAAGCGAAATTCGCGGGCTCCAGATTCGAACGTTGAAGAACGGAGCGGCAACAGAGGCTAACGCCACCGAATCGGCGGGCACTCGATGAGTTTGGATCCGTTGGACATCGACCGGCATTGGATGCAGCGCGCCATTGAGATGGCTCAGTCGGCGGCGCTCGAAGACGAAGTTCCGGTCGGTGCAATCATCGTCCGGAATGGTTCGGCAATTGCCGCCGCCGCGAATCAGCGGGAAGCATTGCACGACCCCACCGCCCACGCTGAGATGATCGCCATCACCCAGGCGGCGGCCTCCATCGAAAACTGGCGACTGGAAAACACCACGCTTTATGTGACGTTGGAGCCTTGTTTGATGTGTGCGGGAGCAATCTTGCAAGCCCGCGTTCCGCGAGTGGTGTTTGGTGCCAGCGACCCGAAGGCCGGTGCGGTGGTCAGTCTGTTCGAGGTCCTCACCGACCGGCGTTTGAATCACCGCTGCGAAATCTCGCACGGGATCATGGCTGAACAGTGCGGGCATTTATTAACAGAGTTCTTCGCCGGCAAGCGAGCGCTCGGGAAAAAGTAGGGGAAGAACTGAAATGAAATCGACGCTAAAATGCCTTGCGTTCTTAGACAGCCCGATTCGGACTGGCCCATCCGCCGAATGATTGACGCGATTCGCGAGGCTCGCGATCCGTCGCCCTCTGTCTTCACTTACCCTCCTGTGGGCTCCCGCCTGACAACACAATGAACCTGAATTTCATTTCCCGCCCGACCTATTCTTCCATGAAACCACGACCCACCTTTTCAATCGCGTTGCTTCTTGCCTGCTCAATGCTGGTCGGATGTTCCCGGTCCAACAACCAAGCTGACAAACCGGATGCGGAAAATCCCGAGGTTCAAGAAACAGTCGTTCAGGTCGCTCCCAAAGCGACGCCTGATAACCCGGAAGACGTGGCTGCGTTGGAAGAAGCCGGTTTCATTCTGACCAAAAATGACGCTGGGAATGTCGTGGAGTTCTCGATTGCCAATCAAAAGGGCGGGATCGCCGAGGCATTGCCGCACCTGAAGGGTGTGCCCAATACGACCAAGGCAACATTCAACGGCCCCGGCATCGATGATGCTGGGATGGAAAACCTGACATCTCTGGAAAAGATTCGGTACCTCTATCTGACCGACACGGCGATCACCAACAAAACCCTCGAAACGGTTGGCGAACTGAGCTCACTCGAAGCCCTGTTCTTGCGGCGCACGGGTGTGACCGACGAAGGTTTGGAATTGTTGACTGGGCTGACGAAGCTGCGTGCAATGGATTTGCGCAACAGCAACATTGGTGACGCGGGGATGGACTCCCTCGCGAAGATTCAAACGCTCGCCGATGTGCAATTGGAAAAGTCCAAGGTGACCGACGAAGGATTGGTCAAGCTCGCACCACTGCCACTGAAGTCGATCAACTTCAACTACTGCACCACCATCAATGGTCCCACCATGAAGATGCTGGGGCAGACGCCCACACTGCAGCAATTGCAGGGCGACTACTCCAAAATCAACGATGCCTCGATGGCGGAACTGAAAGGTTTGAAGAATCTCACGCGTCTTCGAATTCGCGGTTGCGATGTGACCGGAGAAGGCATCCAGCACATCGCGAACAATCTGTCGCTGAATCGATTCGAGTTGCGAGATTCCTCGGTGGACGACAAAGGTTTGGAAGTGATTTCCAACCTGCCCAAGGTGACCTACGTGGATATCTCGGAGTGCCGCTTGGCCTCGCCCGAAGGTATCGCTCAGCTTGGTAAGTTGACCGGTCTGGAAACACTAGGATTGTGGGAAACGAAGACCAATGACGAATCGGTCGCAGCTTTTGGTGATTTGGTCAATCTGAAAGACTTGAATTTGAAGTCGACTTCCATCACGGACGAATCGTTGCCCACGCTGATGAAAATGACCAAGCTGACCACGCTCAACGTGGCGGGGACTCAACTCGGCGATTCGAGCTTCTTGGAACTGGCAAAGCTTCCCAACCTGAAGAGCATGAACGTTGCGAACACCAGCATTGGTTTCGATGTGATCGATGAATTGGCTGAGAACTATCCCAACCTTCAAGTGATTGAGTTCGAAAACTGATGCCATCCAGTCTTGCATCCAATCGTTCACGCAGTCGTCGTCCCAGCGAGACGGATTTATCGTTGGAATACCATCGTGATTTGGCTGGTCGCCTTTCCGGTGATTGTGTTTTCCAAGTGATGGAAGACCAGTTGCACTGGATGTGTGAACTGGCCAGCAGTCTATCGGTGGATCAAACGGACAAGGTGCATCCGCCGTACGGATGGACCATCCGTCAAGTGATCGGTCACTGTGCCGACGCCGAGCGAATTTGGGGCGATCGCATGCTGCGTTTGGCGGCGGGCGATCCGAATGACCAATTGGCGTGGGATGAAAACGCCTACGCCGACGCGAGGTTTGGGCTGGGGAACATGCGAGACTTGATCTCCGAGCTGGGTTATTGTCGACAAGCCAACATCACGCTCCTTCGCCGCATCAATCCCACCGCGTGGAACAATGTCGGAAGCGTCGATGGGAATCGAATTTCGGTGCGAGGAATCGCCTGGGTCGCTGCGGGGCACTTGCAGCATCACTTCGAAATCATCGAAAAGCGATGTGACATTCAGGTGTCTCGAAAGCCTGCGATGACATGAGTTCGGCGGCCGAGAAAGTGTTACGGCGTCGATTGATTCAACGTCCCGCGGATCCTGGTTTTCGCCAGACGCTGTACGACGTGATCTTCGAAGCGGACACTCCACTCGGTCGTGGATTCGATATCGGATTGCTGGTCGCGATCATCACTAGCATTGTCTTGGTGGCACTGGAAACGGTGCCCGAATACGAATTGCAACTGGACAACGAGTCGGGCCAGCCCGCCAGTTCTTTGGCCAAAGCGTTCTGGGTGGCCGAATGGGCGCTGACCATTCTTTTCACCATTGAGTATGGGCTTCGGCTCTACTGCGTCCGCCATCCGCTGAAGTACGCGTTCAGTTTTTGGGGAGTGGTCGATTTGCTCAGTATCTTGCCGGGATACCTGACTCTGTACGTGGAGTATTCGGCGAAGTCATTCGTGATTCTGCGAAGCATTCGTCTGCTGCGAGTCTTTCGCGTGCTGAAGCTGTGGCGAATGATGAGCCAAGCCGACGAGCTGGCGGATGCCGTTTGGAAGTCTCGCGAAAAGATCATTGTCTTTTTGGCGGTGGTGCTGGTCGCGGTGACCATCAGTGGCACGCTGATGTACCAAATTGAAACGGTGTTGATGGGGAAGTATCACGAAAGTGACTTCACCTCGATTCCGCAAGCGATGTACTGGGCCATCGTGACCATGACCACGGTCGGTTATGGCGATGTGGTACCGCACACGACGATCGGAAAGATCATTTCGGCGGTGCTGATCTTGCTGGGTTACTCGTTGATCATTGTCCCAACCGGCTTTGTCAGTGCGGAGCTGTCCGGCAGGGGGCAAACGGCGACCGAGCATCACCGTTGTGCTCAATGCGGGCTCATGCGTCATCGTGAAACGGCCGACTATTGCGATCGTTGCGGCCATCGTTTGGATGAAGCCTTGCCCACGCAAGACAACGCCGAACTCTTGCAATGAATCGAAACAGCGACCAAGACGCTGAGACGAACGCGGTTGCCGCTTGGTCGTCGCCTTGTACCAAGCGTTTGCCGGTTCAGGCTGCTTGCACAGCAGGTAGCAACAATCCCATCAAGACACCGATGATGGCGATCACGACCAAAAGTTCTACCAAAGTAAAACCACCTCTTCGTCTGAAACGACGCATGAGACATCTCTCCCTCATATGAGTTGAATGATGTGGTGTCGGGAGAATTCCCGATCAATCCAGAGGGTCTCCTGAGGTTGATTGCCTCGCTGTTTGCCTGATTGGCCAATCGAATGCCCGGAGAAAGCTCATTCGCAATGGAGCGAATCCGGACGGCGGCTTCAGTAAGAATTTTGAGGTTTTGATGGCGTGAGCGAAATTTTCGCGAAACTTTCGAGTTGAAAGCGTTCTCCCTCTTATTGGGGTGTCGCTTTTCGGTTTCGATCGTTGTTCAAATGCGTCGCGTAGACGCGTGCGATGTCGGCCATGTAGTGGTTCAGCGGTGCCTGGGCAGCGAGTTGCATGTGGCGTTCGGCTTTGGGTTGATCGCCTTCTGCATCCGCAATCAAGCCGAGATACAAATCAGCGTAAAAGCGAGCCGATTGCTGGCTGGCGCCAGGGGGCAATGCTTTCACGGCCTCTTCGATTCCCGAGTCATCGCCGCCAGGCAGACGAGCCAGAATCTCCGACATGGGAATGCGACGGTCCCCGGGGGCGGGCAATAGTAACTTTCTCGCGGAATCGATCCCGTTGGCTTTGGCTTCACAAAGAAAATGCCAAGCCGCGTTCTCGACATCGTTCGGATTCACTTTGCGATGTGCCTCGAACAATTCGCGGCCATCTTCAAAGCGTTCGACAAAGAACAACGCGATGCCGTATTGCCATAGGTATGGCCGGACGGATGGTCGCTCTTGGATGGCTTGTTCGTAGTGTTTGACGGAGTCTTTGGCACGGCCTGCACGAAGCAAGGCATCGGCCAACGCGACGGATCGATTGGCCAAACCAGGCTCGGTCGGACGCAGATTGATCTGAGCGATCTCGATGGCACGTCGATGTCGCTGCGCATGTCCGTCATCCGAGTTCTGTGCCCACGCCCACGGCGTGTTGCTCGTTGAAAGGATGAGGAATGCCCCGGCAAAGACGAACGGAGCGGGCAGTTGGTGTCGAGACATGCTGGCCCAAGTCGTGGGAGAAACTTTGGTAGTGATCATCGATGTAGCATCCGCAAAGTAAACCGGAGGCAAAGTCACTTCATTGGAAGAAAGCAATCCGCGTGAATCAAGCTTGTGGTCTTCTGGGTGAGTTTGCTACCGCCGGGAAGGAGAAACCGTTGGTCTGTTTGTTGTTCTCGTGTTCGCTCGCGTTTGCTCGTGAAACTCAAGTCCTTTCCTGTTGCTTGCGTGCTCGCCTTCGGTGCCTGTTTGGCATCGTGCGGATGTCGTTTGCCGACGGGGCTGACGCGATCACGTTGGGCGATGGAGCATCCCGAGTACGCGAAAAAGTATGCGGATGGAGCACCAAAGTCGGATCCGCTTGGGAAGGTGAAACAAGCGAGCGATGCAAGGTTCTTGGCCGATGCGAAGGGCACTTACGTTTCAGCCGGTGCGGCTTATCGATCCAACACCGGCGCAGGCGGATCACTGGAAGTCGGCAGTGAATCGTATCTCACATCTTACATGACCCAGCGGATGTCCCTCGCCGCGACGGCGGGATGGGATCAGGCTTCCTTGGGCGTGGACACGGGACTTCGTTTGCAAACGCCCACGCGACTGGCGCCGTTTGTTGGGGTTGGCGGCTACGTCGGGATGAACTGGGAAACCGTCGAGGCGGATGACGACGGCATCGATAACGACGAAGACGGACACACGGACGAATTCGGCGAAGAAGACACCGAATATGATCTGGCGCTCGCTTCAATCTATCCCGAACTGGGCGCCCATTTTTGGTGGACACCCCAAGTGCGTTTGACGGGATTCGGTCGCTACTGGGTTACCACGAACGGGCGTGATTCCGATGCGTGGATCGTCGGTGGCGGTTTGGCAATTTTCCGCGACTGAATTTTGGCGGCTCAAAGGTCGTTCGAGACGAAATCAGTCCGTGGGTTGATCCCACAATCGATAGGGATCGTCCCATGATTGCATTTGGTGTAGCAGCAACGCTTCCATCTCTTTTCTTTTCTCCGCGAAGGCTTCGTTCTCCGCCAAATCAGTCTCCCATTCTGATTCACGGTGATGTTCGGGAAGGTACTCCAGCGGATTGGCCGCCAGATTGAACAACTGCGTTTCGCGGACGGAACCGTCGAGAACGTCGTACTTGATCAGTTTCCAATCGCCCTGTTTGACGCATCGCATTCCCGGTTTCGTCCCGCCGCAGTAAATACCAAACAAGACATCACGCAGAGTTTCTTGCTTGCCCTCAATCACGGGTCGAAGTGATCGACCTTCCAAGGTGGACGGTGCCTCAATGCCAGCCAAATCCACCAACGTCGGCAGCAAGTCCATCAGGTAGAGATTTCCGAGGGCTCGCTTGCCCGTTGGGATCGATGGTCCGGACAAGACAAATGGGACACGCCAAGTGTGTTCGTAGAGATTCTGTTTGCCTTGCAACCCATGGCGTCCAATCGCCATTCCATGGTCGGAGGTGTAAACAACATAGGTGTTTTGTAGTTCACCCATTTCTTCCAGTCGATTCAGAACCTTCCCGATTTGGATGTCGATGTTTTCACTGCAAGCGAATTCTCGACCGAGTTCATTGCGAATGGTGCGTTCGTCGCGACGCTCCCAAACGCCGCTGACGGCCACTTCGTCACGAAGATTCGGATGCCCGTGGTGAAACGGATGAGCGTCCAAGTGGTTTGGTGGAAGCGGAGGCTGCTTCGAATTTGCTGGTGGCAGTGAGTTCTTTTCCTTGTGGTTGATGGCGCCGTACTTGGCCAGTAGTTCCGGAGTTCCATCCCGTGTGTCGTGCGGATGCGAGAATCCGAAATAGATCAGGAAGGGATCGCGATCGGCTGCGGATTCACGCTGATTCAGATAATCCAGCACTTGTTTTCCGTGCCATGCACTGCCCGTTTCTTCGGTGCCGCCGCGTTTTGTCGCGTCGCGAACGACGGTGAATTGCTTGTTGGCGTCGGGGTAACTGTTTCCTTTCTTGCAGGTTCGCATTGTGTCGTAGCCAGCACGATTGAAGACGGCTGCCATCGAAAACTCGGGCAAATTCGCGGGAGCGAGTTCCGTGTCCGGGTAACGCACGCTCTTGTTTTGTTTCTTTGGATTTTTGGGCCGACGTTGCGGGATATGCCACACGGATCGCCCGGTCATGATCATGTGGCGAGATGGCGTGCAAACGGCACCAGACCATGCTCCCATGTGGTGGGCTCCATCGAACACCATGCCCGATGCGGCCAGGCGATCAATGTTGGGTGTGTCCAGCGGCGAGTCCGGGTTGTAGATTCTCAGGTCCAGCGGCGATTGGTCATCAACAACAATGACCAGAAAGTTAGGACGCTTCGACGGCGTATCGGTCGCTTTCGCGAAAGAGGACGCCAGCAGCGAAGTGGCGAGCAATCCAAGTAGGAGTTTGCGTGAAAGCATTGAATGGATTCCGTGAGGTGGGATGACGGATGGTGGGGAGTCAAGGTTGAGACGAGGCTTTGTTCAGTGCACGCCTTCGTCGTATTCCGCGGGGGTGATCCAGGTCAGGTCGTTCCAGTGCCCCGTGTCGTTGGGCTGAGTCTCGCCCGGCGTGGAACGTCCGCGGAGAACGATTTCAGTCAATGAATGCTGAAGTTGTTCGACCAAGGAAGCGTTCTCGGCAAGGACATTGTTCGATTCGGATAGATCGCGGCCCAAATGATAGAGCTCGCCCGGTTGGTCGCTTGCCGGTTTATCGCGTGCCCGGGGAGCGATCCATTTCCAATCGCCTTTTGTGATCGCGAATTCGCCTTTGATACCATGATTCACCAGCGGAACACGAACGTGTTGGTGCTCGGCGTCCGTCAAAATTTTCGCGAAGCTTTGGCTGTCTTCGCCCGCATTGTCTGGAATGGTTGCGCCCACTAACTCGGCGACGGTCGCGAGCAAATCGACTTGTCCCACCAAGGCATCGCTGACTCGACCGGGGCGATCAACTCCAGCGGGCCAACGCACTAGCATGGGCACCCGGTGTCCACCTTCGTAGATGTCTCGCTTGCCACCACGCAGTGGACCGTTGCTGTGATGTCCGAATTCTTCAATGCGTTGTTTCCATGATTTTTCAGGCCCGTTGTCACTGGTTAGGACGACCACCGTGTTTTCACTCAGGCCATGTTGGTCGAGAAACGCAAGCAGCCGCCCCACGTGATGATCCGTTTCGGTCATGAACTCGCCATAGCCACCACATTCGCCTTGTCCCCAAAACTCCGGCAAAGGACACACGGGATAATGGGGCGAAGTGAGCGGCAAATAAAGAAAGAACGGCTGTTGAGTCTCGTTCGGTTCGTTTGCGGTCACGTCTGAGCTAACGTTGCCGATCCAATCCATCGCTTCATCGGTGAATCGAGTCAGACACTGGTTATCGACAAAGTCTTCCGCGACTTCGATCGTGGTGTTTCTGAACTTTTGGCGGGCTTGTTGTTGCGTTTCCAAATACGGCGGACGGATGCGATAGTCGACGTGCCGCTTGTTGGGCTTTTTGCCACTCCACATGGTCGGCGGAACCTTCGCGTGTCGACCGTCAAACCAAGCGAGCACACCGTAGTTCAACGATGCGGGTATACCAAAGAAATGGTCGAACCCTTTGTCGAGCGGCATGTCGCGAATGGGTTGCGTCCAGTCACGATCGTTTGGCGGGCCGGGGAATTGCATCCCCAAGTGCCATTTGCCAACCATCCCGGTGCGATAACCCTGGTCACGAAGCAGGCTGGCCAAGGTCATTCGCCCGTCTTCGATCAAGCATTCACCTTCGGCCACCATCACACCGCGTTTGAGTCGTGTTCGCCAACTGTAGCGTCCGGTCAGTAGGCCATACCGTGAGGGCGTGCAAACCGCATCGCTGCTGTGCGCGTTGGTGAAGGCAATGCCTTCCTTGGCCAAACGGTCCATATTGGGAGTGGCGAATTTTGCATCGGGATTGAAGCATCCCACGTCGCCGAAGCCTTGGTCGTCGGTGTAGATGACGACAATGTTGGGACGCTGCAGTTTCGGCTTTTTGCCCGGTTCGGACGCACCACATGATCCAACGCCGATGGTTCCAAACAGCAGTCCGAGCAGCACTGTAAAAGCGTACCGAAGTGGACTTCGGCAGCGGCCGAAACGTGACGGGAGGCGGGGGGCAATAAACGACATGCGAGATCATCGGTGAGACAGCGGAATGGACGCGGCGGGACGAACGTAGGATTGTATTCCAATCCAATCGCTCCAACGCGGCATGTCGCAAATTCATCCGTTGATCAAGGCGTTTGAGGCTGAAGCCGTTCCGCGCGTTGAAAGTATCGGTCCGCTTCGGCTTGATTGCCCAAGGCACCATGCATCGCACCCATGTTGTAGGTGGCACTCAGATGGTTGGGAACTTGCTCAAGTACTTTCTCAAAGTATTCGATGGCGATCTTGGGTTGTTCCTGGTTGGCAGCGATCACGCCTAGGTTGTGCAAAGCACTGACGTCATCGGGCGATTCATGCAAGATGGCTTTCCAAGCAAGTGTCGATTCCTGCCAACGCTGATCGGACATCAGCACTCGGGCGAGGTTGGTTTTGTATTCCAGTCGCTCGGGATCCAATTGAATGGCTGTTTGGAATAGCTCGATAGCCTCGTCCACTCGGCCTTGGGCGGATCGCAGGGTCGCCAAATTGGCGTACGAGTTGGCGTGATTGGGATCGATCTCGATGGCTTGTTGAAGCGAAGCCTCAGACGATTCCAAGTCGCCCATCATTCCCTGAGTGGCACCCAATCCATTGAAGGCTTCAGCGAGGTTCGGATTGACCTCGGTGGCTTCTTGGTACAACGCGAGGGCTTCTTCCAAATCGCCCAGGTTCTGACGTGCTTGAGCCAAGTTGATCAGCGAGTCGGCAAAGTTGGGTTTGATCTCGATTGATCGGCGGAGGTGCGTTTCCGCTTCCAAGTAGTCTCCTCGACGATTTAGCAGAGCACCCAAGTTATTATGGGCGAGAAATGAATTTGGGTTCTTGTCCAAGGTGTCTCGCCAAAGAATCTCCAGCCCGCTGTAGATCGTGGATTGGCTGAAGGTGGTCGTGGCCAATAGCAACACTGCGCCAACAGAGACCATGATGGGAAGGAAACGGCCGATGCCAAAGGCCTCTTCATCGTCGTCGTCGTCACGCTGCAACCAAGTCGCGACCACGGAAACGATCAGTGCGATCAGCGGAACACTGGCCATGTAAGCAAAGTGGTCCGCGACAAACGAGAAACGCATGGGGTAGACGTCGAAGAATCCTAGTGCAGGAAATAGCGTTCCGGCGTACAGGAACACAGCGGCGGCGGGGCCACGTCCCAACCGATCTCGATAGGCAAACAACGCGATCATGACCGCGAACGCCGCAATCGGAAAAGCATTCTGCCACCAAATGCTGGAGTCAATTTCCCAGCGAGGATAGGTGAAGATCAGCTCAGCAGGCCAAACGATTTTGCCGGCGTAGAACCACAGTGCGCGTCCCGCGATGAGAACTCGTTCCCAGGGGCTAAGTTCCCAATCAATGCCGCTGGCCCCGACCTGATTTTTCTCTAACCAAACGGTCAACAATCCAAGACTGATTCCGATCACAAAGAACGGAATCAGAGGCAGGATATCGCTTCGCCGGATGGTTCCTCGCTTCCACCAAATCATGACCAGCAATGCGGCGGGAAGCGTCGACGCGACGGTCTTGCTGAACAATGCCGCGACGAAGCAAAACGATGCCAAGACATACCATCGCCGCGAACGATTCAAACCATCGGACTCTACCCGTGTGAAATCGCGAAAGTTCAACCAGCAAAGAATCGTCAGCAGGCTAAAAAGTCCAGACAGAACATTTTTGCGTTCGGTGATCCAAGCGACCGACTCAACATGCATGGGATGGACCGCGAACAGCAACGCTGCAACGTAAGCTCCGGGAATCGATAACTTCGACAACAATCGCCACAGCAACAATGCACTGACGCAATGAACGATGATGTTGACCAAGTGGTAACCCATGGGGTTCAAACCCCAGAGATGGTTTTCGATCCAAAACGTGCTGTGGACGATCGGGTAGTACTGCGGCGTCGCCGAGGGATTGGTCCAAATAGCGACCAGACCATCCAATGAATTCAACGTTGGGTTCTCGGTGACGTAGTCATCGTCGTCCCAGATGAATCCGCCTTGGATCGCGGGCAGGTAGGCCAGCATGGTGATCGCGATGAGTGCCAACCCGAGCAAGACTGAGTGCAAACGTTTGGTTGGTGCCGATTCCGTTTGTTGCGTTTCAGCGTTGCCGTCGGTGTCGCTGTCAGTGGTTGGCTGTGCCGAGGTTTCGCTCATGGTTGCGGGTCATTGGCCGAAGGAATGGGGCTTCCGTGAGGGTCTTTGTCCGGAGAATCCGTTTGGACGTCCAGTCGATCTTGCAATTGCCGGTCGGTGAAGTGCTCCAAGCGGTGGGCTTGTTGGTGAATTCGATCGCCTTCCAAATCGACGCGCGTGACCAAGTATTGTTCCCAAAGTCGGTGGGATCGAACCAGCGATTCGGCTTCGGACCGACCGAGTTCGGTGAGCGTCGGGACGAGGGTGGCTGATTCGTTGTCGCGACCGTCCATCACTCGCCGACGCCAAACATGGAATTTCAGCGCAAGCGAAATCGCGAATCGTTTGGTCAACAAGATGTCAGCCATCCAAGCGTTCAGGTCCTCACGCATTGCCATGGATTCCGCGAGCGGGCGTTCTTCCGTGGACCGTTCTTCCATTCGATAGAGCAGGGCCAGAACATCGTCCGTCAAAATGGTCCAACGTAGCCATTGCTTGCGAGTCCACTGTGGGATCAAGCCTCGCTTGGGCGAGAACAGGACGGCCAACGTGAAGGCGGCTCCCGTGGCAACCGCCATCATTCCGGCGGTGGTTGTGCTGCGGAAGCCAAACCAGGTGGGAACTTCTACCGCAGCGATGTGACCGGCCCAAGCGGAGACCGCGCCGATCACGCACGCCAATCCAATCATCATTCCCAAGCGGTCGGTGAGCAGGTAAGCCGTCGCGGCGGGGACCACCAGCATCGCAACCACCAGGATGTTGCCAACGCTTTCGAAGCAAGCCACCGCGGTGACGGCGACCAACGTCATCAAGACGTAGTGGATGACCTTCGCCGAAAAACCGCTGGAGGTGGCGAGTTCCGCGTCGAAGGTTGCCATCTTGAGTTCTTTGAAGAACAACAACACGAACGCCGCGTTGATCAGCGTCACGATGGATAGCACGACGACCACGCGTGGAACCCGCACCGAAGCCAAACCGGGCAGCGAAATCGTCCATCGGTCAAGCGGCGTCGATTCAATGGCGCCGTAGAGCACGCAGCCTGGATCCAGGTCCACGCGATCCGCGGCAAGCACGATCATGATCAATCCCGCGGCAAAGAGCGTCGTGAACACCACTCCCATCGAGGCGCCTTCGTCAACTTCACCCCGAACGTGAATCCAATCGGACAACAACGCTGTGAGCACGCCGACGATTACCGCGCCCAAGAACATCCATCCACTGCTGCGAGTGCCCGAGATCAAAAATGCGGCTGCCAGGCCGGGCAACACAGCGTGGCTGATGGCATCGCCCAGCAAACTCATTCGGCGCAAGACCAGGAAGCAACCCAGCAGCGAAGAAGAGACTGCGCAGAGCATGCCGGCCACAACGATCCAGCCATCCAGTTGCCAGCTCCAATCCACCGACCAGTCGAATCCGCTTTGTGCCGGAGGAATCATGAGGGGACTCCTTCGGCAGACTTTGCATGAGGGTCCGTTGGCATCCGGCGTTCGCCAAGTTCCGCGTTCAGCAGCGACTCCAACTCCGCAACCGTTTCTGGATCCAAGACGTGTTCAATCGCATCCGCGTCCCGGTCCACCCGTTGAGGAGCGATGTCGGCGTGGTGGATCAAGTAGAGTTCCCACAATCGGTGTCGCCGGGTCAAACGTCTGGCTTCGGTTTCACCGCGTTCCGTCAATGCGAACTCCATCTTGGTGATGTTTTCGCTGATCCAACCGTCCTTGGACGCATGTTCCAAAATGCGTCGCAAGCGTTTCTTGGACCAACTGCGAGCTTGCAGCAATTCTTCCCAGGAAACAGCCAGCCTCTGTGGATCATTCTCAAACAGTTCATACAATTCGCGCAGAAGGTGTTGGCGATCGATGCTGGCGTTGAGCGATTGACGTCGCCAGATCCGAATCAGTAAGCCGCGCCGTGCGCCGACAAAGAAGCTGACTAGAAAACCAAGCCCCGTGGCCAGCACGATCATCGCTCCGCTGGGCAATCGCGGCAGCATGGCGCTGGCGGCGGCTCCCACCAGACACCCCGTCATGCCGATCAGTGACGAAAGCACGATCATCCAAATCAGCCGGTCCGTCCAAAAACGAGCCGAGGCGGCGGGAATGACCAGCAACGCGATGACGAGCACCAATCCAACCGCCTGCAGTCCCACGATCGTGATCACCACCACGACGGTCATCAATCCGGCGTCCAGCAAGACCACGGGATAGCCGCGCGATCCCGCGAAAGCTTCATCGAAGCACAGCAGTTTGAATTCTTTGAACAAACCCAAGCAGATCACCACGCACAACAACGATGCGCCGCCGATCAACCAAGCATCGCTGGAGACCATCGAGGCCGTTTTGCCGTAGATGAACGATTCCAAGCCGGCTTTGTTGCCGTTTTTCATCTGTTGGGCGATGCCCAGCAATTCCAAACCCAACCCAAAGAAAACGCTGAGGACGATTCCGAGTGCTGCGTCCTCTTTGATCCGAGTGCCACGCCGAATGATCAGGATGGAAGCGATACCAAACAGCCCTGAAATCGTGGCGCCCAACAACAGGACCGGCAACGATCGACCGTTGCCTCCCATTGCCGTCACCCACAAGAAAGCGATTGCGATCCCGGGCAGTGCCGCGTGCGCGAGGGCGTCTCCGACCAGGGCACGTCGACGCAGCAACGTGAAGCACCCCACCAAGCCAGCGGCGAACCCAAGCATCGCGGCGCCCAGGATCACCACGCGAGTGTTGTGATCCTGCAGGCTGATCACACGCCACAGTTGCTCGCCCATCAGATCGAACGTTCCCGCCGACGCATCGCTTCGGTGGCCTCGTCCAGCAACGTCAAGCGGCCACCATAGGTTTTTTGCAGGTTTTCACTGGTGAACACGTCTTCCGTTTTGCCGGCAGCAACGACTCTCATGTTCAGAAGCACGACGTAGTCGAAGTAGTCCGGCACGGATTGCAAATCGTGATGGATGACCACCGCCGTTTTTCCATCGGCCCGCATCTGACGAAGCAAGTCGATGATGGCTGCTTCCGTTGCCGCATCCACCGCGGCCAGAGGTTCGTCCATCAAATACAGGTCCGCGTCTTGGACGAGCGCGCGCGCCAGGAATGTGCGTTGTTGCTGTCCGCCAGAAAGCTGGCTGATCTGTCGGTTGGCCAAATCAGCAATGCCGACCCGTGCCAGCGCATCGCGTGCGATGTCGCGATGTTTCTTTCGCACCGGCATGCACCAACCCAAACGGCGATACAGTCCCATCGTCACCACATCGAGAGCATCGACAGGGAAGTCCCAATCAACACTTTCACGTTGCGGGACGTAACCAACACGTCCGCGTGATTTGGCGTAGGGCTCGCCAAAGACTTCGACACGACCGGACGCTCGTGGGATCAAGTCCATGACGGCTTTGAGCAGGGTGCTTTTGCCCGCGCCATTGGGTCCGACAATGCCCACCAAATTTCCGGCGGGGATTTCCAACTCCACGTCCCAAATCACCGGTTTACGGTGATAGGCAACGGTTAGATCATCCACCTTCAACGCGATGGAATCCGGCTGCGTTTGGGCTGCGGAACGATTGTCCGAGATGGGGGCGTCTGCAATTAGTTCGTCTGCGGCGGGACCGGAGGGGGTGACGGAGTTCATGGAAGAGATGGATGAGTCAGTGAACCGGGTCAGTCGTTGTTCGACGTGGAATGTGTCGACGCTTCCATGCTGAGTTTGCCACGCAGGCCCCGCTCGGGAGCCTCACCGCCCAAGGCACGGGTGATCGTGGTCACATTGTGATCAATCATGCCTGGATAGGTACCTTCGTAAGTGTCTGCATCGCCCGCGGAATCCGAAAACAGCTCGCCCCCGATGACGACTTCGTGCCCACGAGATTTGGCGCCCGCGATCAAGGCTTGGATGCTTTTGCCGTTGACGCTGGTTTCGACGAAGACGGCGGGGACCTTTTTCTCAATGATCAAATCCACCAACTGATTGATGCGCTGCAGACCCGCTTCGGAGTCCGTTGAGATTCCCTGCACTCCCATGACTTCGATGTCATAGGCTCGGCCCAAGTATCCAAACGCGTCATGTGACGTGATCAGGATGCGTTGTTCTTCCGGGATCGTGGCGAGCGTCGCTTTTGCGTCCTTTGCCAGTTGCTCAAGGTCCGCTTGATACTGTTTCGCGTTTTGCTGGAACTCGGTTTTCTGGGCGGGCAGTTCCTTCGAAAGCACTTGAGCGACTTCGTCGGCGGTGGTCGCCCAAAGCTCGACGTCGAACCAAACATGCGGGTCAGGGTGGCCGGTTTGCTCCGTGCCGGACAGAAGCTTGCTTGAATCCACTCCATCGGTGATCGCGTGAACCGGTTTGGGGGCACCCAGCGATCCATCGCCGACCTTCGCCAAGGTGTCCGTCATCTTCCCTTCGAGCATCAAACCCGAATAGAACACCACGTCGGCATCGACAATCAGCCTCACATCGTCCGTAACGACTTTGTACAAGTGCGGGTCCACGCCGGGGCCTAGCAAGACTTGAACTTCGATGTTGTCGCCACCAACGGCTTTCACCACGTCCCCGACCATGGTGGTGGTGGCCAAGACTCTCAGCTTGCCCGTTTTGGGAGCTGGCTTGGGTTGAGTGCAGCCGATGACCGGCAACAAAGCTATGACGACGCCTAAGTGGCCGATCCACGAGGCTGAAAAACGAAACGATGTTTGGGTTGGTGTCATGAATGGTTGGATTTGCGCTCGCGAAGCCACTGTTCGACGGCGATGCGGTTGGATGGAAACGCCATGTTGTTGAGTTCACGTTTGGTGGGAACACACCATCGGTAATCGCTCAGTTCGGTCGGTTCGAGTTCGACTGAGTCCTCGTTTTCCACTTGGCAAACAAAGAACAGATCCACGACGTCGGCGGTGACGCCTTGGTAGGTGTAGTGATTGGGTCCCGTGGTCAGAAGCCGCATGCTCGCAATGGTCAACTGAGTTTCTTCGGTGACCTCGCGACGCAGTGCGTCCTCGATCGATTCTCCTCGATCAACGAATCCTCCCGGAAGTCCCCACTGGCCTCTTCCTGGATCACGAGCCCGCCGTACCAGCAGCAATTCTTGGTCCTGGTTGACGATCAAACCTCCGACCGCCGCGACGGGACCGAAGAAAAAAGCGAACCCGCATTGCTCACAGCGAAACGGAATCGTTCCCGGAGACTGATTGGGTGCCTGACAAGAAGGACAGAATCGAAAAGCGTCTTCGATTGCTTCTTCGGATGCGGGACGAGGTGTGGATCGAGAACGAACACCTTTCGCGGTCGATTTGCGAACGGATTTTTTAGCGGCCTTTCGTGATGTGGTCGATTTGCGTGCGTGCGGGGAAACCGAGGATTGCTTCGCGGATTTTTTGGCTGACTTTTTGGTGGACTTTTTTCCGCTCTTCTTGACCGACTTTCGCTGGGACTTGGTTTTGGTTTGGGTGTTGGCGGACGCCTTGCGAGACTTCTTGGAAGACTTGCGAACGGTGGAGACGCTCGATTTCTTTTTCATCACTGGTCCTCGCTTTCCGACGCCGTGTCACTCGAAGTGGGCTCTTCGTTCATGGAGAAAGCCGTGATGGATTCGGTGTGGTAGTGAGCGGCTCGCAAAACGCCGGCCCCGCTCAGTCGCGAACCCAACGTGCGAAGCTCGTCTACCGAATGGATCACGCCCATGCCAAAGGATTCGATCACGTCGTCCTCCAATTGGCAGTGGACCAAGACATGACCGTCGGCGATCAATTGGTTCCATTGCCGTGCCAGTGGCGTCTCCGCATCCCAGGACCGGAAGGCGGTGTCTTGATCGAGCGAGGCTTCATTGCCGGGTTGGTCGTCAGAATCATCTTCGTTGCTTTCAATGCCCGTGATCCCCTGCCCCAACTCTCGCGACCAAACGGGATCCGGTGCGGCGGCCACTTCGGACCAGAGCACGATTGTTCCGCCGGGGGTCACGTGACGTCCGGCCGCGATGGCAGCGCGTGCCAAGTTCACCCAAGTCTGCGAGGCCGCGTCACCGTCCAATGCGGCAACGACCAAATCGGCCGTGGGGACGGTTTCACTGATGCTGGATTGGTCTTGATTGGGTGATTCGGCCGCGTCCCATGATTCCGCGTCGGCTGTTTCGCCACTGGCGTATAGGTTGGTCAATTCGTGTCGCAATGCGTCCGGCGTTCCGGCAACCAAACGCCCCAGTTCGCCAGCAGCATCGGCCGATGCCAACATCATGACTTGAACGCCAAGCAACCAAGCGGCTTCAGATGGTTCCGTGGTCTTGCCCGTTTGATAGCGATGCTGGGTCGCCGCGTCAGCAAACAGCGGGAAGATCCCCGTCGGGTCAATGTTGTTAATCGCGTCGCGAGCCCGCGCGGACAAGATCGGCAAAGTGAAATCGGCGTCGACCAAGTCTTTGGCAATGTAGACCGCTTCGGCGTTCTCATCCGCCACGATGTACCGCAAACTTTCACGACGGTGTGGTTGATGCCGAACGACCTCGACGTTCAACGGCTTCAGTGTGTCGGTGTTGTTGGCGACACCATCGAGTTCGTCTTCCAATTCTTTCGCGAACGCTTCGCTGGCTTCGCTCCACAGCACCACGCTGACTCGACCCGCATTGGCTCGCCCCAGTAAGTTCAGCACCCCTCTTAGAACGTCGTTCAAACGCGGGACGTTGGGATCCACCGCCAACGCCACGTGATCCCCTGGAACGATCGCTTCCACGATCGTCGGAAAGTCAGCCGGAGTCTGCAGCATCGTTGTGGCCAGCTGCGCGATCGCTTCTGGGGAATCGTTAACGGGCTGCGACCGGGCGGAAAACGAGCCTGCCACCGCGGCGGGACGCAATTCCCACAATTCACCTTCCACCGCTCCGCGATACTGTTGGGCCGAAACGACAGGCAGAGAAACACGCTTCATAAGACAAATGGTTTAGGATGATTGGTGGCGATGATGGTTCGGCGAATTGGCGGGATCAGTTGGGGTTTCAATCCAACGTGCGACAACTTCGACCAGGTGGCGACGGCTTTCGTGGATCGATTGACGCGCTGGTGATCGTTCAATCCGAGATGCAAACACGCTGCATCGGCAAGGCCGCGAAAACTGTTGGGACGGAAGCAGCACCGGATTGCGGAGGTCACTGGTACCGATTGGCGTGCATTTCCATCCTGTTTTTGCCCAAGCAGCGCCCAAAGCACCCTCGGGACGATCTGACCGAATGACGTTATGGTATCGAATCGCGGTTGATTGGGTGACCCCAGCCGGCTCCGTTGGGGGCAGCCTCGCCCAATTCGCGACAGGCGGCTCTTCTTCTCCATTCTGGGTTTTCCAATGACGCAAATTCTCGCTGAACAGCCTTTGGTGCTTTCGATCCTGTTGGGGGTTTTGGCCATCGGTTTGATCTATGGATGGCTGCAAACGGGCATGAAGTCCTTGGCGATCACGGGTTTGGTTTGTGCCGCGCTGATCCCAGTGGCTTGGGTGATCGCCAGAAATTGGGTGACAGACGAAGAACGAATTGAGCAGCTCATCTACGACGTTGCCAAAGCGGTGGAAGAAGAACGCTACGACGAAGTCCTGGAGCTAATCGGGGCTGACCAAACCAAGTCCCAAGCGGGGGCCGAATTGCCACGCTACGAATTTGACGAAGCCAAGGTGGGCAATATCCGATCAATCCAAATGGTCGAAGGTGCGTCACCACCACAGGCCAACGTGGACATGTTGGTGAAGGTCGTTGTGAGCGAGAAGCGAGGATCGATCAAGAACGTGTCGGTACCGCGACGATTGATGTTGACCTTTGAAAAGAGCGGCGACCCCAACGCGAAACATGGCGGATGGTTGGTGATCAAGTACGCACACATGCCGCCCGTTGGGAAACCTGACGCTTACTCCACGGGAAGCTTCCAGTGAGCCAGTTCGCACAACCAATGCCGTCACCTTTGAACGAGCAGCACACTTATCCCGGAAAATTGATCACGCTGGACGGGATCGATGGCGTGGGAAAAACATCGCAGATCGAGATTCTTGCCGAGCGTCTTCGATCGGAAGGTCACGAAGTGATGTGCGTGCGTGACCCGGGATCCACTGAACTGGGGACTCGTTTGCGAGCGATGTTGCTGGACAGCGATTTGGAAATGCATCGACGCACCGAGGCGATGCTGTTCATGGCCAGCCGCTGCGAGATGATCGAATCCACCTTGCGTCCGGCACTTGCCGACGGGGTCATCGTCATCAGCGATCGATTTTTGCTCGCCAACGTGGTGTACCAGAGTGTTGGCGGGGACGTGAAGTCGGAACTTCTCTGGCAGATGGGGCGTTTGGCTTGTGGAGGCGTGCAACCTGACACCACATTGTTGTTGGACTTGCCCGCCGAAATTTCAATGCAACGCGTCGGTGGCGAAAAGGACCGCATGGAATCTCGCGGCATGGATTACATGGCAAAGGTACGGCAAGCCTTCCTGCGGGAGCTATCCAATGCCGGTGGCCAAACGTACGTCATCGATGCATCGGGAACGATTGAAGAGGTCGCCGCCTCCATCGCCAACATTGATTTGTTGTGAGTCGATTGGAACTGTGTCGTTAATGGCTGAATACCGATTTTTTCCGTCTGGTTCGATCGTCAAGTGACTAACATCGACTCACATCGTCGCGAAGGGGCAATGTCTCATTCCGGGAAGGTGTATTCTGGGTTGGCTGGATCAAAATCCAAGTCGGTCAGTTTGGGATTCAAAACCAAATCGTGGTACTCGTAGGATTCGATCAACGGTGGTGCATCACCTTCGGTTTCCGGCCAGCCGAAACTGCGGAAGCTGACAATCAGTTGACGCTCCTCATCGATCACCACTTCCGCCAGCGAGAAATCATCGGGTTGGTCGGATGGCGATGCCCGCTGAATTTGCAGCAGCGTCAACGGTTTGCCGTCAAACTTGTGTCTCGGAGTTCGGATCACGCGAACGTCGGGATTATCGATGTCGCGCGAGCCGCGTTCGATCAATTTTTCAACCAAATTGGTCAGACCAATTTCGGTGATCGGATAACGCTGACCACGCATCGCCAAAAAGTTGGTCGGATCCAATTTCGCAGTCATCATGCTGCCGATGAATCCCGCTTCGCGGACCAACATCTGTCCGTCGTTTTGGTCTTCAATCCAAATCACCTCGCGCCCCTTGGCTGATTCCGGTGTTTCGAAACGCAAGTAGGCTCGCAGGCCTTGTCCGGTCTCGCCGCCCACATGCCGTGTTTGGATCTTCATGAACATTTCGGACGGTTCTTGCAGCACCCCGCTTCGATCCTGTTCGTGCTTGATCATGCGAGTCGTGTAGCCGTCGACGTGTTCGATCAAGTGTTGCAGCGATCCTTCCGCCAATTTCAACACTTCCGCCATCGCCACTTCTTGTGACTCATTTTCGGCGTTGGAGGAAGCCTCACCGCCGGAATTCGCCACCGAACCGATCGAAGTGGGCGCGACCGCGGTGGTGTTTGGCTTGCCCGGCCCGCGAAGAAACCATCCGACCGCGATTCCCAAAACGAAGCAAACGGCAGCGATGCCGAATGTACGCGGGTTTCGTGTCGATCCGCTATCGAGTGAATCGGTTTCGGTGGTGGGTGTCTCGGAGGTCATGACGTCGATCGATCGAAGAGGAGCAAGAAAAAACCTCCTTGAATCAGCCTGTCGCAGGATGACCCAAGGAGGTTGGAATTGGTTGCCGATTCAAGCCCGAAACGTGTCGGAGCTTGAAATCGGACTCAGATCAGAAGCCTTGGTTTATCTTGGCTTGCTGGGCTTGGCGTGCTGCGGCTCCGATGGCTTGCAGCATTCCGTCGCCAACGATGATCCGGCTGACCTGGCCGTTTTCGATGGCTTCTGAAACGATTCGCAACTCGCCCGCGTCGTCGGCACGCGAAAGGGCATCGATCATGGCCGCGATGGCGTCGTTGTTTTCAATCGATTGAGCGAATTGAAGGATCGGCATCAGGTTGACCTGCATTTGCATCAGCGTGCTGCCCGAAGGAGCGACTGGCGAACCTTCCGAGTCGATCATCTGTTTCATCAGCGGAACGCTGGCGTCGCCCAAAGCAACGTACAGGGACTTTGGACCGGTGCCGATGTGCACGCGAACTTGATCACCGAAGATCTTTTGAACTTCGTCTTCGCTGGCGGGCACGTCGGCGGAAATCAGGTGCATGTTGACGCCTTTGTAGTTGTCAACGTCGAACTCGAAGTTCGGTGCATCGCCGTGACCCTGGACCTTGGCAGCAATGTCTTTGACGATGCTGGCGGCTTCTCCACCGTCCGATACAAACGATCCCAAAGCGAACTGAAGTTTGTTGGCATCGGTCAGCAACAATGCACCGAAGTCCGACTTGCCTTCCTTCGCGGAATCCATGATCAATTCCACCACGCGACGAATCATGTCCGTGGCTTCGGCACGCTCTTCTTCGCTGAGCTTGTCGGTTTGGCTCAGGGCCGATTTGACCATTTGCAGAGCGCCGTCGATGCTGGTTTGAGCTTGCTCCAAAGCTTCGGGGCCGATCGAGCCTGCGAAGTGAACGTAGCCGGCGGCGTCTTCACGAATGACGCTGCTGTAAGCCGATGGAATTGGCTTTTGGCCTTCGTAGATACGAGCCAATTTGGTTCCGGCAACGGCGGTGAACTCGGTTTCCAACAGGATGCGGCGATTGGTGGAATCGATGTCGATACCGATCATCAATTCTTCAGTTTGGTCGATGACCTGTTCCAGTTGCTCGATCGATTGTGCGGCGTATTCCAGCGAAGCGTCATCCGCGTTGGGTTGTTGCTTCATGGCTTGGTCGAACCCTTGACGGATTTGACCAATCAGAGCGGCACGCATGCCCGGTGGCACTTGTTGAACGGCCAAGCGAACGCCGATGTCGAAATCGGCTCCCATCTCACCGATGATGGCGGATGGGTCCGCGGGAGCACGGTCCAACACGCTGCGGTTGCGAGCCAGAACGGCCCAGTTCCCAACTTGGCGAATGAACACGGTGTTGGCTCCGATGGCGATCACCATCGTGCCGTCGTCCAATTCGTCCGCGGGCCCAACTTGAGCTTCCATGCGTTTCAGCACGGTTTTCACGTTTGCCGTTGGCAACATCGCGATCGGTTCGGGGGCACCGTCGATCAATGGCACGACCACGCCAATCGGTTGATTGGTGTCGATGCCTTGTGTGAACGTGCCTGCCATCATGGCGAACATGCCGCCGAGTTGAGGCTGCCCAATGGCACCGCTGAAGTAATTCAGATCGCGGGTCAGTTGATCAATGCTGCCCAGCGTGACAACAACGACGGGATCGGTGGTTTGTCCAGCGACAGCACTGCCGCCACCGGGTGTCAATTTTTCTTGAGCGGTCACCGATTGCAGCGGTGCGGCCATACCGGCCAAGGCGACCAACGCGGCCAAGCCAAACGTGGCCAATCGAGAAACGCCCTGGCGGGCGGGTTGGAAACGGGCGTACGACAATCTCACGGGTGCGTCCTTTGGTCGGATCCAAATGGAAATTGATAGGCAAGAGCTTCAACTGTAGGGCTGTGTTCACTTTGGAACAGGGCGCCTACGAGAAAAGGTACCCGTGCCCATTCGTCGAAGTTTCAGCAATGTTGGCAATTTAGGTGAGATTCTTCGCTGAAGTTTGACCGGCAGAAAAGAGACTCAATCGGTTTCGCCAGTTTCCTCGTCTTCGCTGTCTTCACATTCTTCCTGGATTTCGCGTTCCAAGCGGGCGATGGCGAGCCGTATCAGGCGAGTTTCCCGACGGGCGACCGTCAGCTCCGCCTGCAAGCGTTCCAGTTGTCGATTCTTGTCGGTTTTGAAAAGACGCGTGGCGACGCCCAGAATCACCAGGGCCCGGAACCCTTTCAGTGCCGTGCCTCGAAGTCGATAGGCTCGGGCAAGTTTCGCGAGCTGTGGAATTTTCGCGAGTTTGGCCAGACGCGTTCCACGAACCGCCTGCAACGATCGCAAAAATGAAAAGAACGGAAGCAGGATGATCGCCAAGTCGACCCAATTGTGGCGAATGTACTGCAGTTTCTTTTCAGCGATCGAAACCATCAAGATGAATTCGGCCGCAAACGCGAACCAGATGACTCCCGTGCCCACGTGCAAAGCAATCCGAAGCCATTGGTATCGGGCGACTTGGTCTCGCAAGAAAAACTCAGTGACCAAGACCGGCAGGATCAGCAATGCGATGCCAATCATGGGAACGCTGAAGTGCTGAGCCAAGCGGCGACGCAACCGTTTGTTGGTGCGTTGCCATGACATCCCCGGCAACCACAGTTGGCCGTGCATTTCGTAGCTGCGAGCACACATCCGCAGCGACGGACAGATGCAAAACATCAGCGTGTAAAAATGGAACCAACGCATCGACTTGGTTTTTGGCCGGATGATCCAGTGATAGATCGACTCGAGAAGAACGATCGGCCACACGACCAACATCGTCACAATCGCGGCCTGTTCGAACCACATCCCCAAGTACGTCGAGTCGACCGGGATGACGTATTCATCCACATGAGCTTGCGTGGTCGTTTCGCGAAGGTTGGGGACATCGACCCACATCACGATCAGGATCGCTTGAGCGACCAAGAACATCACCGACATCGCGAACATCCACGGCGCGGTCAGTCGCGCAATTTGCAGGTGGATGGGTGCGAGCTTATGTGCGGTCATGAAGTGCGATTGCCACCGGCCAAGACTTGCCAAACTGAACTGGCGGCTTGGACATCGTCGCGGCCGGCCGAAGCACGACCATAAACGATTCGGTTGTAAGCATCGACAACCCGCACCGCGGATTGGGACAGGGTTGGGAATTGTTTCGCGACGCGGCGAACGAACTCGGAGGGGGTTTCATCCGGGGCACGTTCGACGCCTTGTTCTCGGCACCACGCTTCCAGTGCCTGAAACGTGACAACAACGACCCGCTGCGAATCCGCCTCACCAATCGGGTTGCGAAACGATGCAAAGGGACGCGGAGGTGTGGTTGGTTGCAGCTTCGTTTTGGCGGGAGAGGTCTCTTCTTTGGGCGTCTCTTCCTCGCCGAAAAGGCTGTCCCACCAATGCATGATCGCGTCCAAGTTGTTGTAGACGAAATAGGCGATGAACAAGAACAACCCGAGCAGGATGATCCACTTCAAAAAGTTGCCGATGAGACCGAGAACGCCACCGAGTGACGGTGAACGACTCGGAGGAGGACGCGTTCGCGCCGAAAGAGGTTGATCTTTGGGCGGTTGTGAAGATTGGCTGGACGACTGGTCGGGCTGATTCGCGTCTTCACGTTCGCGGTTGTCGGTCTCCTGCTTCGCTTGAGATGGCGGTTGGGATTGGGGATCTGAGTCTGACGCGGACTCATTCTCGTTCGCACTCGAATCCGAGTCGGAGGAATCATCCGTCGATGAATTGGATGACTCTTGCGGTTGAGATTGTGATGGATCGCTCGACGAGTTTTGTTTGCTTGATGAGTCTTGTTTACCCGATGGATTGTTCTGAGATTCGTTTTTGCCGGATGCCTGATTCTGCGATTGATTTTGGTTCGAAGGGGATTGTTTGGACTGGCTCGACGATTGCTTTCCCTCCGGCGACTTCGAGTTCGAAGGATTGGACGACGATTCGTTCTTCTGACCGCCAGCGGATTGCTCGCTGCCCGGTTCTTGTCCCTTGCCCTGTTGTTTTCCACCGGGATCACTTCCCGCGGGGCCGTCTTCGCGATTGCCTTGTTGGCCACCCGGTTGGCCGCCAGGTTCGGTTTGGTTGCCGGGGGAACCTTCGGGGCGAATATCTGATGACTGGGCATCGTTTTCGTCGCTTAGTTCCGCGCCTTCATTCCCCCATCCATATTCGCTCGCCGAAAGCGGTTCGCGATTGTTCAGGAATTCAGGAACGCGAAGGGAGGCAACAGCTTTCCCAGGAAGAGGAGCGATGTAGGCGATCAACAGGATCAAACCAATGATGCAAATGCCGCCGGCCAACCAGGCAACCGTGGCATCCAGCGGCATTTCCGTTCTGCGTTGTCGTAGGTAGCGTCGCAGGTTCAGGAACGAGGTGACGACCAGCAGCGACAGAGCGGAGAAGAGATAGAGCGTCAGCAGGATGCGGGCCAGATTCCAGGATGAGGAGGGACCGCCCAAGAAGAACTGTCCGATTCCAAACAACGGCAGGGCACCGAACGCCAACCACAACACCGTGCGTCCAGGTTGATGGCCTTCTCTGCGTTTTCGTTTTGTATGTTTGTCGTTTGACGACGCGACGTCAGGTTCACCATCAGACGTTGCAACGTTGGGTGTCTTTGGCGAGGTGCCTTGCAACGAAGAATCGGAAGATCGCTTTTTGCGATGCAGACGAAGAAATGACAGTCCGCTGTCGACCAGGCCTTGCCCGCTGCTATCGACCGAGTCGTCGATGATGGTGCAATCGTGAACGATGCGATCCGCGAGGTAGCTGATCAGCACCGTGATGGCGACGGCAAAGATGGGGTTGCCCACGTAGGTGATCAACACATAGACCGTCGCAACCCCGAGTGCCAACGCATAGGCATTGGCGTATTGTCGGTTGTGTTCGATGGTGATGCGGGCCACCGCGGTGGCGCCCATCGTGTACATCAACATCGTCCAAAGCAGGGCACCGCTGTAGTGCCCCGAGTAAAGCACGAGGCACAGAAAGCTCGCCAAACTAAACAGCATCACAAAGATCAGCAACGGCGCGATGCCGATCGCGGCGTAGTCGGCAGCGGTGTGATGCGGTCGGCTCAAAGGGACGCCGTTTTCTAACTCGCTTGCCCGTGCGCGGCGTCACCGGCGTCGTCAGGATGGGATTGTTTCCATCGCCGCATGGCAGGTTCAATCGTACTCATTGGAACCCATCTCTGCCGAGTCTTTGTGCTCTGCACCAGTGTTTCCGGAGTGATTTTCCCTCGATCGATGCGAACCAACATTTCGGGTTCACTGATCGGGCCAATTCGCTTTGTCGTATGAAACCATCCGTGGCTCATGTAATACCATTGGGCACTCATATGCACCTCCACCTTTGTTTGGGGACACCTTTCAGCTTAGTGCTTTTGTCAGAGTGATTACAGCAAAATCCGGGGTGATTCTTACGCGTGAAGGGTGGTTCAAACGCCCTCACCACTGCGATGAATGTGCGTTGTTTGCCAACGAAAATCGTCTTGTGACAAAGCCACGAGAATCAGTACCGTGAGCTTGGACGGATCAGGTGAGGTCTCGTCAAATCATTGCCGAGCCACCCGCTCTTTGGGGTGGTTGTTTTCACAAAAGCTGGTTTTCACGTGATAGGGCAAGACGGAAAAAACGTGGGGCAAATGCCAATTGCGAATCGAGTCTCTCGCGAAATCTTGGGTCGCTTGCGGACTGGGGCGATGGTCCTTTGTCTGTTGGGGTGGATGGGCTTTTCGTCTGCCCTTGCTGAAACACACGAGAAAATTGTGGTTCTCACCCGTCAGGGGGTGACGTGGTGCGAGCTCGACGATTCGGTGATTCGTTTTCGACTGCAAGGCGAGATCGACGACTCGCCTCAAGGCACCGACGCGAGCACTGCAAACGAGTCCGCCGTTGGGCACACCGGCCGATTGGACGTGCGTTCGGTTCGCGAAAATAAATTGGTTGGACAAGTCGCTTTGTCGCCGGAGACCGTTTCCGAATCGATCACGATTGATCAACCCGGCATCTATGACATTCAAATGCGTGTGACTCGCGACCGAGGCACTTGGCAACGTTGGTTGAGACTGGACGCGTTGTCGGATTCCAACGCAACTCAGGTCGTGCGTAGTTGGACCTTGGTTGTGTTTCCGAACAAGACATCTGAAGTCGAGGATCACCCCGCCCAGCAAGCTTCCGCCGGCGACATGCGATCGATGGTCCGGTTGGACGCCGCGACTCTGCGTCAGTGGGCGGACTCAATTGATCCCAGCTCGATCGAGGAAGACCGCTCGCTGTTGCATTGGAGTTGGCGAGGTGACGCGGGCAATTTGTCGGTGCCTACCCTGAAGTGGCAAAAGCGATGGAATGCGGTCCAACGAGAAATCAATTCTTTGCGAGCTCTTGGATTTCAGCATTTCGTTTTGCCAATCGTCGAGCCGGGTTCCGAAACGAAGATCGAGTCAGCCCGGGCGGATAACATCGCTGCCGGTGCCGACAGCCAATCCGTTGTGAAGGCGGATGGTGATTCGCCCTATCGCCCCGAGCGGATGTTGGATGCATCGACGAGCGAGAATTCCATGTTGGTGCGAATGGCAGCGGCGGAGATCGTGCGTGCCGGCGGCCAAGTGTGGTTGCAGCCACCGCGATTGCCGTGCGGTGCATTGGCAGACGAATTGGTCCCACGCTGGAATGCGTTTTGGGGTCAAGGGAGTGCCGCCGGGTTCGTTCTTCGCTGGCAATGCGACACGATTCGATGTCGGCAATGCGGATTCGCTCACGGGACCGATGCGTTGCGTCCGATCGTTGCGAGTTTGGGGCAACAACGGATGGTCTTGATTGAGGGGGCCGCCGACGAATCGTTCTCATCGACCGATTCGAATTCGAAAGCAGTGGCCTTACATGAGCAACTCCAGCAGCTTCGTCGAGACGACACCATGCCCGAAGCGGAAAACGTTTGGGTGGTGAGCGATCTTCGCCGGGAAGCTTGGCCACGGTTGAGTTCGTCCATGACAACCGCCTCGCATTCGGCTGGGCGAACAGGCAACGGAATCTGGCTTGGCATCCGCAAGGATGATCTGGTGGACGCGAAGGGCGGCGACGCTGCGAACATTCAGACGGTGGAACCGCCGCAGTCCGACTCCATTGATGATCAATGGTTGTCGCTTTGGGACAACATCCAAATTTCGCGTGAAGGTGCGGCGGATTCCCCGGTCATCGTGGACACCGAGATGTTGAGCACCGACTGCGGTCGGACCGCGGCCCAGCTTTGGAATCGATGGTCCGGCCCAATGAAGGATGTGCCGGCCAAAGTTAGTGCGACCTCGCAAACGAACCTTGATGGATTGGTGACGGTGTCGCGGCACGTACCCTCGCATTCCTTGTTGTTGGTCAACCGATCCCCGTGGGCGATGAAGGTGACTCTTGCGACGACCGAATCCACACGTTGGGTTGGCAAGGCATCGGCAGAAGAGGATACATTGAACTGGATCGTTCCAGAGCAAACTTCGCTCGGTGCAACGCTCGAGATCCCGCCACGTCAGATGGTGGTTTGTCGTACCGAAGGTCAATTGCCGCAACAACTGGCATGGACCGGATACGTCAATGATCCAGCGAAGATGATGCCGTTGATCACCGAGCAAGTGACAATGGTGGTGGAGCATGTGGGGTTGTTGAGCGAACTCAATCGATTGCCCCGTCCATCGCTGTTGGGAACTCGTCCGAATGGCGCCCGCGGCGACGCGCCCGGAAGTTCCTCATCGGAGACCCCGATGAAGTCGTCGATCGATCGATGGAATCCGGGGCGAGTGATCCAGGCCAGCACGACTTTGTTGAGAAGCCCCAAACCCAAGAGCCGTGTGTGGGCCTTGCTACCGCCGGAATCGCTGCTGAGCAACGGTGGCTTTGAACAAGAAAACTTGGTCGACCAAGTCGAGTCCACTTCCGGGCGAGTGAGCATTCCAAACTGGATGCACGCACAGCATCCGGCGGACGCGGTTCGTTTGGATCCACGTGCGGCCTATCGCGGGCAACGCAGCGTTCGTTTGGCAGGACGCGATGCGTCCGGCACGCAAGCTTGGTTGATCAGCAAGAACATTCAATCGCCGGTTGCCGGCCGCATCGCGGTCTCCATGGCGGTTCGCGGATTGCGTCCGAACCCATCGCCGACGGACGAGCCTCGGGTGAAGGGCATGCCACTTCAAGCCAATCCAGCGTCGCGTGTTCCTTCGCGAGGTGATGCATGGCCGGTCGGTGGCAAACCATCCAGTGCCGCGGCTGCTTCCAAATCATCACAGAATGATCCGTCGACAACGCTGGTGATGCGAGTGGCGGTCGAAGGTTCGTTGGGCGGCCAGCCCTATCGCTATTCGAAAGAGATCAACGTTCCCACCGACGGGAAATGGCAGGACACCAATGTGGTGCTCGAGTGGTTGGATGTGAACGTCGCGAAGGCGGAAGACTTGCGAATCACGATCGACAACCTTTCGGACGGAACGATTTGGGTGGACGAAGTCTACGTCACCGATTGGTTTGCGAGTCGGTCCGAGCGAGCCGAAATTCAAAGCCTGGCTTACCTCGCCGTTCAAGGCTTGCAACGCAATGACGTGAAAGCTCCCGCCAAACTCCTGAATCATTTTTGGGCCAAGCAACTGCTGCAATTCGCGAAACAGCGATCGGTTGATTCACGACGTGCCGAGAACGCACATCCGGCCAAGCCCGCGTTTGGTGGAGAGGAAGTCACCGAGGCGTCGTTGGCGTCGGATGCCGCGACGGCGTTGTCGGAAGTCTCGACCGCGGTCAGTGGTTCGATCGCTCGCAACCCGCTGTCTGGCAAACCATTGGCGAGTGGATGGACCAATTCTTGGTCCATGCCCGGCACCATTCCGGCCGCGCCGACCGCGGCTGTCCAGGAAGGGGGATTACAAACCCCAGCACAAACATCTTCCACGCCGGCTGGGGTGGATCCGCCCATGCAACGTCCCGGCGTAACCGACAGAATTCGCAACTGGTTACCGCAGCCATTAAGATTTTGAGTCCTGATTGATTCGACGTTTCCCATTCCAAGGAACCGCTTATGTCTCATTCGCCAACCCATCGCCCACCGCTCGCGCAAGCGGGTGCGGAGACTCGGTCCAAGGTTCCATTCTGGGGAAAGCTTCTGCTGGGAGTTTTGTCGTTGGCGTTGGTGATTGGCGGCGGAGTGAGCAGTTGGGCTTGGCATAAATCGAGGCAGGTGCCGGACTTCTATCAGCGAGCCTTGGATCAATCCGATCAAGCCATGCAGGTGGCTCGCAATCAGTGGCAACATGATGTGGAACAGTTGCAGTCGGACCTGTCCCGGCGAGGCTCTTGGAATGCATCGTTCAACGAAGAAGAAATCAACGCATGGTTGTCGGACCAATTGCCGGAACGCTTCGATCGATTGCTGCGTCGCGGCGTGCGAGAACCCGCGATCGCGATCGAGGACGGACAGATTCTCGCGGCGGTACGCTATAAGTCATCACGCTGGGACACGGTCGTGTCGTGCCGGTTGTCGGTGCAGATGACCGAGGAGCCCAACTTGCTGGCGATTCACCTGTCAGATTTGAAGGCGGGGGCGTTGCCGTTGCCCTTGGAACCATTTGTGCGTCGCATCAGCAAAGAAGCCGCACTGGGTGACCTCGACATTCGTTGGGACTTCACCGATGACGGGCCGATTGCGTTGGTTCATATTCCACCGGAGGACCCGCACTATGCTTTCCAACCGTTGGTGATCGAATTGGTGAGTTTGACAGCGGGGCGATTGCGATTGGCCGGGCATGCGGGCCAATTGGCTCAGAATCATTACGCACCACGAGGCCCGGTTCATCGATTTGTTTCATTTCAAAGACAATCGGAAACGGACGATGTCAACTCCGACGTTCCTTCGCAGCATCCGGCAACTTCACGAGCGAGATCGCAAAGCGAAAGCAACGACGCCGCTGGTGAATCGTCACGAACGTCGCTGCGTGGACGTCGCGCCGACGCGCAGAGTCATGGCACCAAATCAACGCCCGATTCGTCCGCGGGCAATCGCTGGATCGTGAGGAAGCCATCGCACGCGACACCGGCTGTGTACCGGGAGGCATCGGAAGACGCCTTCGCCGATTTCCAGTGACCTGTTTGAAAGGTCAGTCGCAGATTGACGATGACAGCATCCTTGTCCGGCCCGTGTGAGGCTTCGCGTGATCGCATCCTGACGACAGTCTGCAACGCGACTTGCTCGTTGGGATCGCAGTCAGGCGAGAGGGTCTCCATCGCGTGCAAACCCTCCGCGATTCGCGAAACGTGGCCTCGGTTGCGTGAGATCGGGCCTTCGTACTCCAAGTAGGCCGCGCGGTGATCCAGCAACCGGTGAAACGGAATGGTTTGCTCGCGATGCCATTCAATGACCGGGGTCGCGAATGTTCGCAGTCTTTCAGCGACGGTTGTGGGAGCACGTTGGTCAGCGATCGACGTTGCAGCAACGATTTCGAACATCCAGTCCAGATGGTCGCCGTCGCGAACGTTGGTCGCGGTGGGCACTTGATGATGCAGCACAACGCATCGCAGCCAGCGACCCGACCTAGATTTCGCGGGACCGTTCACGAGTGCGTGATCACGACATGGGTGGCAACTGGTGCCCCATTTTTTCGCGTTTGGTTTCCAAGTAACGAACGTTGTGTTCGTTGGTGGGAGGCACGATTGGAACTTGGTCGACCACTTGAAGGTCGAACCCGCGAAGGTTGAAGGCTTGGGTTTTCTTTGGATTGTTGGTGAGCAAGCGGACTTCGTTGAGTCCCAGGTCTTTCAGGATTTGCAAGCCAACGCCGTAATCACGCATGTCAGCTTTGAAACCCAGCGCATGGTTGGCTTCCACCGTGTCCATGCCGTTGTCTTGCAAGCCGTAGGCACGGATCTTTTGGGCCAATCCAATGCCGCGGCCTTCCTGCGGCAGATAGACCAACGCACCTCGTCCTTCGCGGCTGATCATGTCCAACGCCATGTGCAGTTGGTCGCCGCAATCGCAACGCAGAGATTGGATCAAGTCACCGGTGAAGCAACTGCTGTGCATGCGAACCAAGGGAGCCGGTCCCGGTTGCGAAAGGTCACCAAAAACAATCGCGATGGGTTCTTGCGATTCGTAGTTGACTTCGTAAACGATGATCTCGAAGTCGCCATACTTCGTGGGCAACGCGGAGGTGGCAGCGCGGCTGACCAACTTTTCGCTGACGCGTCGGTGAGCGATCAGGCTTTCGATGCTGATGATTTTCAGATCGTGTTTCTTGGCCAGTTCGGCCAAATCGTCGCGAGAAGCTCGGTCACCCGAATCGTTCAACACTTCGCAAAGGACACCAACGGGTGCCAGACCCGCCATGCGAGCCAAGTCGATGGCGGCTTCCGTGTGACCAGCACGACGTAGCACTCCACCCTCTTTGGCCAAAAGTGGATAGACGTGTCCCGGCCGCACGAAATCCTCGGCCGAGGCGTCCGCGACGGTCAGTCGGCGGATGGTTTCGCTGCGCTCGGACGCCGTGATTCCCGTTTTGGCGTTAGCGATGTCGATGGGGGTCATGAAAGCGGTCTGCAGCGGAGCGTTGTTGTCCGTGACAACGGGCGAAAGCTCCAGACGCTTGCAGGCCTCGGGCAGGACCGAAACGCACAACTGTCCTCGACCACTGAGGATGAAATTGATCAGTTCCGGCGTGGCTTTTTCGCCGGCGCAAATGAAGTCCCCCTCGTTTTCGCGATCTTCCGCGTCAATCACGATGACAACTTCGCCTCGGGCGATCGCTTCGACGGCTTCGGGAATCGTGTTCAGTTCGATGGGCGATGACATGCGTGCACTTGCGGTCGCGGGAGGGATGACGAGGGGGGACGGATTGGCTTGGGGGCAATTTTCAAATGACCCAAGCGTGGACCGGTCCGTATTATACGGGGGATACAAAACTCGCCTACGGACCCAACCAGAATGCCGACAAGCTCCGATCGTTTCTCAAACACCACCGCCGTTGAGTGGGGGTGGAGCGAGAAAACCGTGATTCCCAACGTCAATCAACTCCATGTGATGGTCTGGTTGCTGTTGAGCATCGCAGTCGCCGGAGTGGTGGTCGGGCAAGACGATGTGGCGGCAGGGCAGAGCGACGTCGCGACGGGGCAGACGAGTAGTACGACTGGGCAAAATGACCAGCCGCGGCAAACCGAGCCCGCGGCACCGCTCGAAAGCGATCCCAAAACGAAGTTGCAGGTGCGTCAATTTCTGGATCAACGCTACAGCGATGCCGAGGGCAAAGCAGGACTGCTGGACGTGCACGTGCCGCTGGCCGGTCCCAATGAGATATCGGTTGATGATTCCGGTGAATTCACGGTCCATGGCGCGTTGCGTCCGGTCGTGTTGGTGATTCATGGCGGCGGTTGGGCCTTGGGCGACAAATGGACGCTGCGATCGTACTGCGACCGTTTGGCGGAGCTTGGGTTTGTCGTTGCCAACATGAATTATCGATTGGCACCGCAGCACCAATTTCCCTGCCAAGTGGACGATGTGCGAGACGCATTGCTGTACATCGCCGGGCACGCGGAAGCCTGGAAAGCCGATTTGAATCGCGTGGGTTTGTTTGGCTACTCGGCGGGAGGCCACTTGTCCAGCTTGGTTGGCGTCTTGGGCAACGAGGATCGATCGGTGCAGATGTTGGCCAGCCAATGGCCCGAATCGGATCCTCGCTGGGATCAGTTGCCGAAGGTTGCCGCGGTCTGTGCGGGAGGCCCTCCCTGCGATTTTCGCGGCGTGCCCGAAGACAATGCGGGACTGAGCTACTTTCTTGGTGGAACGCCGCGTGAAGTCCCGGACAATTACCTGGGGGCCTCGCCCACGGCCCATGTGTCACCCGGAGATCCGCCCACGCAGTTGATCCATGGCGAGAAAGACTTGTTGGTGCCCATCGTCAACAGTGAGAAGTTCGCCGAAGCGTTGCGTGCCGCCGGGGTGACGGTGTCTCTGACCGTGATCGAGAACCAAGGTCACATGATGACTTTGTTTGACCCGCTGACGAAACGGTCGGTGAAAGAGTTCTTTCTGGGCCAGTTGATGAAGCCCTGATGTCAGTGTCTGTGGTTGCCGGCGGGCTGACGGTTACGACAGAACGGCCAACGCCACGGCGAGGGTGAGCAACCCGGCCCCGGACAAACGCATCACCAACAGTTTGGACGTCAGATCCGCTTCGCTGCCGCCCCAGATCCGTGCCGCGGTGTAGGCGAGCAAGACGCCCCAAAGTCCTCGCAGGGAATACACGACGTTGAGACGTGCGGCGTCGCCGAAGACGGATACCGCCAAAGTGATGCAGAAAGCCTGCAGAGCCAACAGAACCACGGCGGGCAACATCAGTTTCCAGTTGCCTCGAGTTGGGATCCGTCTCCATCGAACCCACGGTAAAGCGAGCAAGGTCAACGCCGCGACCATGGCGAAAACGGCAGGCAGAAAACGCGTGCTTCCCCAAGCGGGCGACCAACGTTGCACCAGAGTGTCAAACGTTGCGTAGCAAGTCGCCGCGGTCAACGCCAACGCAATGGTCACGCCGATGCGTTTGGGATGATGCTGGCCGGTCCACTGAATCAACGCGATGCCCATGGACGCCAACAGTGCCGCGCCCCAAATCGCGGGTGGAATGCCATCGGACGACGACAACGCCAAAATGCAGGTGACGAACACGACCTTCACGCCGAACACGGGCGTCGCAATCGAGACGTCGCCGACCTCCACCGCGGTGAACGTGAAGATCAGCCCGAGCATGAACAGGACGGCAACAATCAACGGTTGCCAGATCAAAGACCAATTGATGGAAGACGTCGGAGCGGAGCTTTCGAAGAGCACCCCGTCAAACAGATAAAGCAGCCCCATCAATCCGGACGTGCCCAGATTCACGAAAAATAACAGCGTGATCTGATCCACTCCCTCCGGACGCACGCTGGATTGGCTGACTCGTTTGACGAATAGCAAGCCACAGACAAACAGCAGGCTAGCTAGGAGCGGAAGTAGGAGATGCATGCGGCTGACGATAACAATCGCCGCGTTATTGCGATAGTTGAAGCGCGGCGTGCCTGATTTGGCTTCGTTGATGGCTTCATTTTTCGGTCAGACCTTGCTTTGTTTCTAACCTGCAATCAAATGTAGTGGGGGGGGCAAACCGCCCTTGTGATTCGCGGCGCGGCCCGTCACATCGGCTTCGACGAGCATGGCACCAAATCTGCGGCATTGAAGATGCGTGTTTGGTCGTCGGTGCTGAGTCTTGGTTGGGCCGGTCAACCGTCACCGCCACATTTTGAACGAGCATTGTTTGGCACCGTTTCGACCAATCGGAGGACAATTCGCGGCAGCCTTTTTCGTGAAAATTGATGAATCCCAATGTAGATCCCAAGACGGAAGAGCAACTCACTCGCGATGAAGCGAGCCTGGATTCGCGCGCGACCGCGTCCGATGACTCTTCGTTTTTGTTGAGTTCAATCGACACGCCGAAGATCTGGTTCGTGCAAAAAAATCGCGGGCACCTCGGTGGATACGAGTTGCTTCGCGAGATCGGCCGTGGCGGGTTTGGAATCGTATACCTGGCGCGAGATCAAAAACTGAATCGCGAAGTTGCGATCAAGATTGCTCGTCCAGAGATCGTCAGCGACCCCATCGCGATTCGACGTTTTCAGGACGAAGCTCGCGCGGCCGCCAGTTTGGAACACCCGGGAATCATCTCGATCTACGACTGCGGTGAGCAGGACGATCTGCACTACTACGTGATGCCTTACTTGGATGGCGAGCATCTGGGCAGTTGGCTGGAGAGACAGGAGGGGCCGTTGCCGGAGGCCGAGGCGGCGGAGTGGATGATCCAAATTGCATCGGCGGTGCAGTTTGGCCACGACGCGGGCATTGTTCACCGAGACTTGAAGCCGCAGAACATCTTCATGCAGCAAACCAGTGCCGGCGGAAAGATGAAGCCGGTGGTGTTGGATTTTGGTTTGTGTGCGAGCCCTGATTCGACGGTCGCCACCACCACGATGATCGCAGGAACGCCCAAGTACATCGCACCTGAGCAAGCGATGTTTGGGAATCGCAAAATCACGCCGATGAGTGATGTGTATTCGCTGGGCGTGATTCTTTATCAGATGTTGACGGGCAAGACGCCGCTGGCACCGGAAAGCTTTGCCGAAGCGGTGTTGATGCTGCACCATTCCAACATTGATAGCCCCAAGAAACATCAGGCTGGATTGTCAGATGCGATGGAAGCCATCGTGCTGAAATGTTTGCGACGTGATCCGGACTTGCGATACGAATCCGTCAACGCGCTCGCGGAGGACTTGCAGCGTTTGCTGGACGGGCGGCCGGTGGAGGCGCGTCGTCCCAGCGTGATCGAATGGTTTGGGTACGAACTGTATCACGGGGCCTTGGAAAAGGTCTTCGGCTGGGCCGTGATAGGGATCAACCTGCTGATCTGGGGATGGGCGGGCGTCGGTGGCTTGCTCATTTGGGGACGTTATCCCAATGAACAACAACTGGTGGAAACGATCCCCGAGTTCCTTTTGTTTGTGGTGGTGATCGTGATGCCGCTGCATTTGATCGGCGGCTACTCCGGTTGGATGATGATCCAACGCACGTTGAAGTACCGGTGGCTGGCCTTCATGGGCGTGCTGTCGCTGATTTGGTCCGTGGTTCAAGCGTCCAATTTGTTCAGCGACCAATCCACGTTGAGTATCTATGAAGGGCGCGTGGTCGCCTCCACCCTGGTGTTCCTTGTGATCGCGCCTTGTTTCTTCTTCCAAGGATGCATGTTGCTGGCGGGAGCTTGGACTGCATGGCGTCGCCGTCGTGCTCTGGTGAAGGAACAAACGGCAGCGGCGACTAGCGTTTGATTTCGAACGGGAGTTCGTTTTGGCCGTACTTTTTGCCGTGGACGTCTTCCATCGTCAAACGCAAACGATAGGACCCGGGTCCCAAGGAATCCGGCAGGTACATCTGATAGGCGATGAAGTAGTCCCGCAGCTTGTTCTTCGAAATCTGCTTGTCCACCGGAAGTGATTGGCTCGCCACACGTTGTCCTGATTCATCGAGCAAGTCGTAGCTGCCTTGGAGCATTGTTTCGAAGCCTGACGTGCCGTCCGATTGAGCTTTCTTGGAAACGAAGTTCTCAATTTCACAGTACAAGATGACTTGTTGGCCAGGCGTGAATTGGCGTTTGGGAAAGGGCTTGATCTGACCATAGGCTTCGATCTCGGTGCAAAACTCAAGCGACCGAACCTCGAGAGAATCCGTTGCCGCGGCAAGGAACTCAGTGGCCTGCCGGATTTGCGGCAAAGCAGAACTGAAACGGCGTGAGGGAACCGGATGACCATTGGGATCGATGATGGTCCACAACCCCAGCAATTGGTGACGCAGGTATTCCTGTTCTTGCGTGGTCAGACCTTCGAGCTTGTCGACCGCGCGATCAGGATCGCCCGAAAGCACCATCAAGTGACGCTGGATGATTTGGCGACGTTGCTTTTGAGCTTCGGTTTCGTTGGGGACTGGCTGAGTCAGTCGGTGAAGTAAGGCGTCGTACAACTCCGAGTCGCTCAAGGTTTCGACCTGAACCGCTTGAGCCACTTGGTCGCTCTTCGTGTCTTCGTTCGCTCGAGTCGCTGCGACTTGCTGAACGTCGTTTGTGGCAGGGACGTTTAAGTTGGTTTGGGGCAACTCAAATGCAGGTTGGTTTGCTGTTTGAGGTTCGGTGGTGGATTGATCGTTCATCGAGAACGAAGCTGGCGTGGCAGCCACGGACGTCTTGGCCGGAGTTTTGTCGGAGAATGACCATCCGTTGGAAGATGCTTGCTCGGTGGAGGTTTGTGCGATGGCGGATGCGCCGTCTGCTTTGTCTTGCGGGAGTTCCGCGAAAGCGTTTTCGATCACTTGATCGGTGAAGCTGAACTCCGATGTCTCATGCTCAGGGGCATCGAATGGTTTTGTCGCGGGCATCGCGGACGCGATATTCGCGATCGCGTTTTGTGTTTCGCTGGACGGTGCTTGCGGAGATTGCGATTGCGACGATGGACTTTGGCTATCGGCGGCGGGGTGTTTGGGTCGGTAGTCCGCGGCAATGCGTTGCGGCGTCAATCCGCGATCGATCACCTCATCCGGAAGGGTTGGCAAGGAGTCGAGCGAAGACGCAATGACTTGGTCGATCGCGGTGGGTTGTTGGGTTGATTGGGCTCTCTTCCAAGACATCGCCATCAAACGGCGAATCGCTTCGCGTCGCACGGCTGGCGGATGATTCTTGAGAGCTTCCTCGATCATGCTGAGGTCCACTCCCGCGTAGGACGAATCTTCGCTGGAACGGGGTGAGGTCGCTGAAAGTTCGGCGTTGCTGTTGTTTTTTCGTGGCGCGTCGGAACCGAAGATCGGATCGTCAGAATCGCTGACAAAGCTGACCTGCTGAGTGGTAGCGTTGGAGTTTGATCGGGAAAGATCTCGCGAATCGGCTTCGGCGGCGGTTTCGGTTGCGGGACGTGCCTGGGTGCGAGGTCCGTTGTAAGTCTGAGAATGAGTTTGCGGAGTGTTCTTTGCATCCGCGGGTGTTTTCGATGTGGCCAACCGCTGCGGCACTTCCTCGGGCAACGTTTCCGGAGAAGCGTTTTCACCGGAGATGAAGATGTCCGAAGGACCCTGATTCGCGTGACGTTCCAAACTAGATCGAGAGTTCAGCGGATTGAACAAACGGGAACGATGACAACCGATGCTGCTGAAACCGGTGGCGACCAACGCGATTGCCAGGCTGGATCGTGTCAGGGCGTTCCATTGAGTGGTGAAGCACCAACGTCTCGACGAGCATGGACGGGTGGTCCATTCGGTGATCGAGAGGGCAACGTGAGTGCGTGACGCGGACATGACGAACCTGGCATCGGAGGCTGGAGGGACATTCGACCGGTCGCACGCTACGAAAACCGAGTCCTCGGCAACAATGTCAATTTGATTCAGGCATTCTTCACAAAACGTCGCCTTTTCCGGTGATTCATTGATTTCTCCCCCCAATCGAGCTTGTCCCATCGTTGCATCTCGGTAGGATTCAGTCTGATCGTTGATCAGTTCTGCTCCTGCCAGACGACTTGCTTTTGCTAGCAAATGATTGACATCGGAGCCAATGCCGACGGACGGGCATGATGGACAGGCCTTTCACGTGATCGTGTTTCCTTGAAGCTCCCCTCAGGAGGGGATCGAATGAATAGTCGAGTGTTGTTGGTAGCGTTTGTCGTTCTGGGAACAGCCTTCGCGGGAAGCGTTCAGGCGGATTGGACCCAAACCGTCTTTCCGGTCAAGAATCACAATTTTGGGACCGTGGCTGTCGCTTCCAAAACGGAATTTCGATTCCCAGTCGTCAACACGTTCACAACGGATTTGCATATCCGATCGGTTCGCGAAAGTTGTGGTTGCACCACCGCGATCATCGAGACCGAAACGATTGCTCCGGGTGAAACGGGATCGATCTTGGCGCGTTTCAACACGCCCACGTTCCGTGGCAAAAAAGGCGCCACGCTGACCGTGGTGATCGACAAACCGTTTTACAGCGAAGTGTTGCTTCGCGTGGACGGTTACATCCGCAGCGACATGGTGTTCCACCCCGGTGCGATCGAGATGGGAACGATCAATCAAGGCGAGCCAAAATCCGGAAGCACCAAGCTGTTCTACGCCGGTCGCAGTGATTGGCAGGTGATGGACATTCGGTCCAACACCCCGTGGTTGGTTCCCTCGTTCAAGCAAACCGAACGTGGTGCCGGCAAAGCTAACTATGAACTCTCGGTGGAAGTCCGCGAAGACGCACCCGAAGGCTTCTTTCAAGACGAGTTGATCGTGCAAACGAACGACCGCAGCATGCCCAACGTTCCTTTGCGAGTCACCGGCACCGTGGAGTCAGCTCTGTCGATCGCACCCCAATCGATCGCTGTGGGAACGATCAAACCGGGCGACAGTGTCTCTCAGCGTTTGGCCATCCGAGGACGCAAACCTTTCGCGATTGAGTCGATCGAATGCGAAGGTTGGAAGGTCGACTTCACCGCCAGCGAAGACGAACGCATGATTCACATGGTCAACATCACGCTGACCGCGGACTCGGCTCGCGGCAATCAACGCGTGCCAATGGTCATCCGCACCAAGGGCGAAAATGCCGTCACCGCGAAAGCCATCCTGACCGGCAACATCGCCGCCGAACAAGTCGCGAAGGCTCAGTAGTCCCTGCTGATTCAAGACGAGCGACGCTCATTGCAATGCTCAACTTCACGCCGTCTTGTGACGGCGTTTTTCATGCGCTCGCGCGTTCAGCTCAATCGCTGAATTCGACCTGATGAAATAGGCCCTGATGGATTAGGCCCTGATGGATTAGGCCCTGACATCAACGCCCGTGGTGGACGAATTCCATCCGACGGCGGCTGCTGCGACGGGCGTGTTCTCAAGCGGAGCGGTTTCGGCTCGTTGGCGTCGTCCAAAGTCTTTCGAGCGATTCGCCTCTCGATGCTGAAAATGTTCGCGATCGGCGTTAGCGTCTCCGCCAGAGAACGATTGTGAACTGTCGAAGTCGCTGCCGCCTCCAGCGTCAGTTGTGATTTCGATGGACTCCAACCGCATGCCTTGTGATTCCAATTGAGATCGCAGTTGTGGCAATCGTTCACGCAGCACTTGGCTGGCGGCTTCCGATTCGGTCACCATCCGTCCGCGGAGCGTGTTGTCTTGGATGTGCACTTCCAGGCGTACCGAGCCGAGTTCAACCGGCGAGAGCCGCATGCGAATGTGGCCGCCGTTGGTGCCCAGCGACTGAAAACCGCGACTGACGCGTTGCACCAGCTTGGCTCGTGCCACGGCTGAGTTCTGGTCCACACCGGAGGATTTGGTGCCGGTCTGTTGTGCGTCCTTCGTCTTCGCGATGGTGGCTTCGGTTCCGGTCACCGGCGTCGTTGGATCAGTCGTTGCCGATGCCGCGGTGGTTGAGCTCGCTGCGGCGGACGACCCGGTGGCGGCTCGCGCGGCAGCCGCAACCGCGGAGGTGGCGTTGACCGCTTGGCTTGCCGGCGTTGCGGACTTTGTCACGGCGGATTCGATTGCCTGTTCGAACTGTGATGGATCGATCGACTCGCTGGATTCGGCTGACTTGACCAGTTCCGGGGCGATTGAAAATCCGCTCGTCTGGGCGGTCGGGCTGGAAGCTTGCGATCCCGCCGGGGTGTTGTTCTGCGAAGGTGACGAATCGGAATATCGGCGACGCTCGGTCCGACGAATGTCATGCGCCGCGTCGTCGCCGGGCTGATCATCGGTCGTGTTAGCTTCCGACGATTCAACTTCCCCACTGGAAGCGGTTGATTCTTCGGCCGCGGTGATGGTTGATTCAGCGAAGGCTTCGTCTTCCACAACCGCCTCAGATGATTTTTCGTTCTGGCGTTGTCTTGTATCGCTCTGGGCAGCCACGGCGACTTCTTCGTGCACGACGCCTTCGTTGGCATCAACCGCTTGTGGTTCCGTCGTTGGTTGAGCGATGGATGTTTCCTCTTCCGAGATCACTTCCAGCTCGCCGGCAGACTCGGTTTCTTCGCCCACCGCATCGCTTTCATTCCACTCAATGGCCTGCGGTGAATAAGAGGTTTCTTCTTGGCCTTCGGATTCCGCTTCCGAGATCACCTCGGTTTGAGTTTCCAGCGTGTCGGTTACTTGTTCGTTTCCGACAACGACCGCCGCAACGGTGGTGGACTCTTCTGTGTCTTGTTCTTCCGTGTCGTCGCTGGATTCCGCACGGACGGATTCTTCTCGCTCGATTTCTTCTGGAGCGGCGACGGGGTCCGCGGCGGCGACTGGTTCGCTGGCCGCGATGCGAGCGAAGATCTCCGCGAACGGGTCACTCAGACCGGATGCGGATTCCGCAAAGCCAGCCGCGATCGCCGGGTTGGAATTTCCAGAAGATGTGCTGAGAGCGGCCAACGCGGAATGCTTGCGTTGGTCCGTCGTATTGGTTGAGGCCAATGCCTCGGTCCTTGATTGGACTGGTCGTGTCGTCGTCATCGCGGTCCCCCCACCGTGATCATCGGGATCCTGGTGGGACGGCCTTGACTTCAATCACCCACCGCGAGCTTCGTCGATGAGTCCGGTCGTTGGCATTCCCTCGCCGATGCGGCGTAGGATCTCGTAGAGCTTGTCCATTTCTTCCGGAGTCGCAAACTCTGCCAAGATATCTTTTCGTTTATCGATCGGCATAGCTTGAATGATACTGACAACGTCATCGATTTCATCGTCATCGTACATTCGCAAAAGCTGCTCTTTTGCCTGTTCTGCCTCAAGTGCCTGCAAAGTGCGCTGCACTTCTTGCAGTCCTTCGTCTTGAGCTCCTTTTCGAATTTCGTCCAAACTGCGGTCGAACGACGATCGACGTTCATCGAAACGTTCCCGTTGAAGCTTCAATTCGGCCATTTGCAAAGCGATGTCGTTCTTGGCCTCTTTCAAGCTGCGCATGCGGATGTCACTGTCCAATCCATCGCGTCGACGCGCGTCCAGGATTTCATCGAAGTCCGGCTGCTCGCGATCTTCGCTTTCTTGCATGATCTGGCGCAATTGATTGCCGGTGATGTCGATCCCGTTCATCAACGCAATGACTTTGGTCAGCGTGCTGGCGTTCAACGTGCCTCGCGAAGCGAAGTAACCCATCAGGATCAGCAAGGTCACGCAGGTGGCCGTGCTCATCATGGCGAACAGTCGCATCAAGAATCTCATCGTTGAGTCTCCTTGGAGTCAGCAGCATTTTGGGAGGCAATGGCTCGGCGGCGAAGCAGCACACGCGCGGAGGTCAGGTCGTCCGCTTCGGCTTGTTCCTGTTTCGCAACGAGCATCCGGTGTTCGGCCAATTGAGTTTCACGAAGTCGTTCCAAACGTTTCACTTCGGCCTCGGCCAAGATCAATTTGTCGCGGCGTTTGTTGAGCTCTTCGTGCAGTTGCGTGAGGGTTTGACGCAGTGACACCTGATCCGCGTGCAATTGCACGTCGTAGCGTCCCTGGTGGAGCATTTGATCAACAGAAACGTTGGCTTGTTGCAGCGTTTGGTGTTTCTCGGTGCGAATCGCTTCGCGTTGCCGATCGATGTCGGTGATCTGATCGTTGATTTTTTGAATGGCCTCTTCCGCCTTGCCCACTTCGGCACCCGCCTCATCACGCTCACGGGCGCGAAGATCCAGCAGCGAGTCGAAACGAAAACGGAAAGGACGCATGGGGATGAAAGAGAGGTGGTAGGAATGCGTCCGGTGGAACCGGACCTACGGGGGTGAGAGCCAACCAATACGTGGCGTCAGGCAGGGGGTGTCAGCATGACGGGGGGCAGTTCGGTCAGTCGATCGGTGTTACGGGTTATTGGTTGGTTGCTGCGGTTGGGGAGCGTTGAGTTGTGCGAGTGCGGCGGTGGCGGCTTGATGCAGCTTCTGCAATCGTGCTTGCGAATCCGTGATGGGAGTGATCTCGTTGGCGTCTTGTCGCAACAAATCATTGATCGGGTCACGCAGTGCGATTGCGGTGTCGATGCGTGGGTCGCTGCCGGCACGATAAGCACCGATGGAGATCAGGTCTTCGCTGGATTGGTACTGCACCATTTGCTCGCGAATGCCGAGCATGGCTTGGTAAACCTCACGTGCGACCAAATGGTTCGCGACCCGGCTGACACTTTCGGGAATGTCGATGGGCGGGTAGTGACCTCGGTGAGCAAGTTTCCGGTTGAGCACGATGTGCCCGTCCAGCAAACCTCGGACGGTGTCCGCGATGGGTTCGTTGTTATCGTCGCCTTCCACCAGCACGGTGTAGAACGCGGTGATCGAGCCTTTGGATGTACGGCCAGCACGTTCCACCAATTGCGGCAACATGTTGAAGACGCTGGGCGGATAGCCTCGCGTGGTCGGTGGTTCTCCTGCGGCGAGACCCAACTCACGCTGAGCCATCGCGAAACGAGTGACGCTGTCGACTAGGAGCAGAACGCGATGACCTTCGTCGCGAAATTGTTCGGCAATGGCGGTCGCGGTCCAAGCGGCGGACAAACGTTGAGCCGCAGGTTTGTCGCTGGTGGCGACAACCACGACGCTGCGTTTCAGGCCTTCGGCTCCCAGAGCACGCTGCATGAATTCTTGGACTTCGCGGCCTCGTTCGCCAACCATTGCGATCACGATTCGGTCGGCGGTGGTGCCTCGCGTGAGCATGCCCAACAGCGTGCTCTTGCCAACACCGGAGCCAGCAAAGATGCCCAACCGCTGCCCCACGCCGCAGGTGAGCAACGAATCGATCGCACGGACGCCGGTTTGCAGCGGTTCATCAATCGGTGGGCGATCCAGCGAATCCGGAGCCGAGCGTGAGGCGCTGACTCGAATCAGATCGTCGCTGAGTGGTTGACCGTCGATGGGACGGCCAAACGCATCAATCACGCGGCCGCAAAGAGAGTCGCCCACACGAAGCGTCAGTGATCTGGAAACCAGTCGCACTCGGTCGCCGGCCGCGAGCGCCGAGATGGCTTCCATGGGAGCCAAAATGGGACGTGTGTCATCAAAGCCGATCACTCGCGCCAGCGTCGGTTTCGCGTCGGGTGGCATTAGTTCGCAAATGGCACCCAGCGGAGCCGTCATGCCTTGGACCGTGACCGCGTCTCCCGTGACCGATGCGACACGTCCTCGGACTTGTGAAAGCACCAAAGACCCGAGCGAATGACGAATCGTTTCGGGATCGGGTAGACGAGGTGGATGCAATTGGGGAACGGCGGGCAAGGTCATAGGATCTCCTCGCGCAGTCGCTCCAGTTGAGCCTGCAATCCGGCGCGGATCTCGCCGCCTTCCTGTCGCACGACGACCTCGCCGACGGGAAGTGTTTCATCCGGAATCACGCAGGACTCTTCCGGCAAATCGGGACTGGCAAGCAGTTCGTCGAACCGTTGGCCAAGCTCCGCCAACAAATCAGGGTGAACCGCCAAAACCAATCGACCCGCCGAGCGTGTGCTGTGCAAAGCTTCGCTGGCCCAACGCACCAGCAGGTGTTGTTGATGCGGGCTCTCTTCATAGCCGGCTTCTTTGAGCGACGTCGGGACCGGAAGCTCGTTCAAGTTGGCTCGGACCAATCGTTCGGTCGCTGCGATGGCGGTTTCAGTCAGAACTTCCGCGTACTGCTGCATCCATTGGTCAAACTGCGCGTGCATCTTGGTGCTGGCAATCTGCAAGGCTTGCAACTGCGATTTGGTTTTGGCTTCGGCAAGTTGTGCGATCTTGGTTTCGATGTCCTGCGATGCCTTTTGCACACCGTCCTCGTAGCCGCGAGCCTCGGCGGCTTGTTTCATTTCAGCGGCTTGCTTTTCGGCGTCGGCGAGCAACTGCCGTGCTTGCTCACGAGCTTGCCGGAGTTCTTCCCGTCCTTTTTCGGCCAGGTCGCTCAGGTTGAAATCAGCCAAGCCAGAAAGCCCACCAGGTTTCTTTCCGACAACGTCTCCTGTGGACGAATCGCCTTCTGTCGCGCGGTCGACTTGTTCGGCGGGGACGCGGGTGGATTTGCCAGCTTGCGTTGGTGGCAGAGAGTCGTCCCTGGCCAGCGCTGCTAAATCGGCACTCTTTTTGGAATCGCCGCCCGAGTTGAATTTCAGAATCGAAGCCATGGTCAGGCCGCCATCGCTCGGGAAGAGTTGTCAGAGGAAGCTGCGATCACCACGGCCTCTTTTGCATCGTCGATTTCACGAAGTTCCATGGAACCCACGTTGGCCAGTTGTGTTCGAACCTGAGCCGCCTGGGCTCGCGGCAGCACGTTGATGGCAGCATCGGCGACTTTGTTGGGCAGACCGCACAAACACAGCATGGCCGTGCGAGTCGGAACGCGACCAAGTGCTTCGCACAACAAACGCGGTTTCATTTTCACGAGTCGTTGATGGATGTCGTCCGTCGACAAACCAGAGTTGGCACTTGAGTTCGCTGGTGCCGAGTTGGCGGCTGTCGCGGTCGCTGGACCGTCGTTGTGTGACGCAGGTGGTTGCGGCGAGGGCGTCGCGTGAACGGAATCGACCGCCGATTGACCGGAGTTCATCGCGGCAAGATTGGGGTGCGGAATCGTCGCGGGTGGTTGTGCCGCGTGGGACGGGGACGCCGGTGCAGCGTTGGGATTGGCGACTCCGGCGGGAGGCATTTCCGACAAGATGGCTTTCAATCGCGGTGACACGGCGGCGGCTTCGACCGGGACATGGCGTGCGGCTTGTGCCGGATCCCAGCCTTCGGTGGGTGCGTAGGCGTCGATCAAATCTTGCAGCGGATTGGACTTCGATTTCGCGATCAGCGTTTGGGCTTTGTCGCGGAAGGTGCTGGCCAAATCCTCGATCATCGAATCGGGGAACTCTTGCAAGCGGCCGATTCGACTGAGGATGTCCTGACGTTCTCGGGGTGGAAAATGCGGCAGGATCGAGGCGGCTCGACGTGGATCGATCGACGCCATGACGACCGCGATCGTTTGGGGGTGCTCGCTTTGTAGCAGTCCACGCACATCGTCGTCGCTGATGGAATCGAGGAATCCAAAGGACGAGGTGGCTGGGCTGGTGGTGGGGACGGCGGCCGAATGGCTCGGATTCGATGGGGGACCGGGAGAATGTGTTTGGACGGCGGTGCGACTGAACACAATTTCATCGACCGAGTCATTCTTGGTCGGGGGGCTGGGGCGAAGCGAACCGCTGCGACGCATGGTTCCGGCAAAGGATTCCAGCGCGCGCTTGTGTTCGAGCGGATCCACGTCGTCCAGGGCGGCGACTTCATATTGCAGCCGTTGTTGAGACTCGACCGGCAATTCGCCCAACAATTTCGCGGCGACGGGACGCGGCAAATTCTTCAGAACAATCGCCACACGTCGCAACGAAGCGGCGCGGCGAGCTTCATCGTCAATGCGTGGAGAGGCGGCAGCCACGAGGACCCCTGGTGGACGGAGACAAACGGGGGCAGAAAACGTGTGAGCTTCGAAAGCCATCCTGCCCACTCTGGTCATAGTGAAACACGGCGGTCCAAGTGAAGGCCGAATTGTCTCGATCCCCCCAGCCCGCTAAACTTGCACCCGTTGGTCACCGGCCATCCACCCACCTCCAGCGAGCATGGCGGGCCGGTTTCTCACGAATCATTCCGTGGGTGGTGCTTTTCATCCACGACGTGTCCTGTATTTCCTCTTGTCGACCCGAGCACGCACATGTCAGCCATCACCGAGCAAATGCAGGGTGAAGTATTGATCGTTGGATTCACCGACACCGCCCTTCGTGACGCCCAGCGGATTGAAACCGTTGGCCGCGAAATGCAAGAAATCGTTCCACAGGCGATTCACAAAAAGATGCTGATCGATTTCTCCGGGTTGGCATTCATGTCGTCCGCGATGATCAACAAGCTGATCTTGCTGAACAAGAGCTGCAAAGCGCAAGGCGTGGCTCTCAAGTTCTGCAACGTTTCACCGTTGGTAATGGAAGTCTTCCGCATTGTGAACTTGGGCAAACTGATCGATATCCAGGGCGATCAGGAAGTTGCCGTGGCGAGCTTTGACAAGAAGGGCTGGTTCGGCGGCAAGAAATGACATCCGCCGATGGGGCCAACTCCCGAGGCCGCGATCCGGACGCCCTCACCGGATCGCAACAAGCTGACGCCCAGCGAACTGAGGCGGAGCGGGCTGAGGCTGAACGAGCCGAAGCTGAACGGGCCGCGATTGCGGGCGAGTTGCACGATGATCTGCTGCCATATCTCTTCGCCGCCGCCGGATCCATCGCGGCACTAAAACGCAAACATCCGGAGCTCGAATCGGAGTTGCAGCCGGCGGCGCAGTGGATTGATCAAGCTCGCGAAATCGCCCGTCGAATCATGCAAGTCGCGGTCTTGCCGGATGACTTCAGCCGCGGCCCGTTGCATGCGGCGAAGGATTTCTTGGACGGCGTTGTGTTGTCGTCACCGACGTCGATCGCTTTGCAAACGCACTGGAATGGGCTGGCAGAAAGCTCGCAGTGGTCTTGGGCGGAATCCGAAACGATCGCGGTTTATCGCATTGTTTGCGAAGCGGTTCGCAACGTCGTGCGCCATGCCAACGCCTCCCAGGTGACCATCGATTTCATGGCGCAAGACGGCGGATGGGAGATTCAAATCCGCGACGACGGTTCTGGCTTCGATACGGACGGCGTTCCCGACCAATCGCATGGGATGCGTCTGATGCGGCAGCGTGCCGAAGACGCTGGACTGTGTTTGAAAGTTCAATCGAATCCAACAGTTCAATCGAATCAGTCGTCCGGTGCCGGAACCCAAGTGAGCCTTTCGCGATCCGGTAGCTCGATTTGATGCGGCCGATGGATCTGATTCAACAGCCAATTTGATTCACCGTAGTTGCCCTCGGTGAACCAAACGCCGGCCGTTACTTGTTGGTTTGACGTCGCTCGATGACGGCTTGGCCAAGGTCGCCCAGCAATTGTTCGGTTGTGTCCCAACCGACGCACGCATCGGTAACGCTCAGACCTTTGACCAACGGTTCGGCGCTCAGTTTTTGATTGCCTTCCAGCAGGTTGCTTTCGATCATCACGCCCATGATGCGATCATCGCCTTCGGAAACCTGAGCGCAGATGTCGCGACAAACATAGGATTGTCGTTTGAAGATTTTGCGACTGTTGGCGTGGCTGCAATCAACCATGATCCGCGGTGGCAAGTCAGCTTTTTCGAGCAGCTCTGACGCCATGTCGATGCTGGCGGCGTCGTAGTTCGTGTACTTGCCACCACGCAGGATGATGTGGCAGTCAGGATTCCCCGTGGTCGCGAAAATGGCGGAGGTGCCTTCTTTGGTGACGGACAAGAAATGGTGTGGACGACGGGCCGAGCAAATCGCATCGACCGCGATTTGGACGTTGCCGCTAGTGCCGTTCTTGAATCCGACGGGGCAAGACAGCCCGGACGCCAATTCCCGGTGCCCCTGGCTCTCGGTCGTGCGAGCACCGATGGCACCCCAGCCGACCAAGTCAGCGACGTATTGCGGGCTGATCAGATCCAGGAATTCCGTGCCGGTCGGCAAGCCCATCGCGTTGATGTCACTGAGAAGCTTGCGAGCGGTTCGCAGGCCGTAGTTGATTTCGAAGCTATCGTCGAGTTTGGGGTCGTTGATCAGACCCTTCCATCCGACGGTGGTGCGAGGTTTTTCGAAGTAGACCCGCATCACGATCAGCAGGTCCTCGGCATGTTTCTTTTGCTGGACCGCCAATTTTTCCGCGTATTCGCGAGCGGAGTCTGGATCGTGGATCGAGCACGGTCCGACGATCACCAGCAAGCGATCGTCCTTTTTCTGCAACACATTTTGGATCGCGGCTCGTCCATCGGCGACGGTTTGCGAAACTTCGTCGCTGGCGGGAATTTCGGTCAGCAACTCTTGGGGTGACATCAGGTTTTTGATGGCGCCGATACGAAGGTCATCGGTGCGGATCATGAGCTTGCAGTGGGTCGGGGGACGAGGATGGAGGCCGTATCGTAATTGAATTCCAAAAGATTGGAACGAGCCTTTGTATCGGCCGCTCGGGCACGAATCATTGAACCGATGCGGCCTTGGCTGGTTCGCGAAAGGTTGGAATTTGTTGAGCTGCGAAGCACCGACCCACCTGATGTCGCGGGTGGTCTATACTTGGTCTTGGTGGAGCCGCGAAATGCCCGCTCCGCTTCCCACCTCCCGCCTGCCCACCCCCGCCTCGCCATGTTTCAGTTGCCACGTTGGATGACGTTGGCCGCGCCGTTGTGGTGTGTCGCCACCACCGCATTGGCTGTGGACTACGCCGAGCAGATTCAGCCTCTGCTGAGTGAGAAGTGTGCCCCGTGCCATGGAGCGTTGAAACAAGAAGCCGACCTGCGATTGGATGCCGGTGTCTTGATTCATGAGTCCGGCATGGTTGACGTGCAGGACCCATCGGGCAGCGTCCTTCTCGCTCGTGTGATCGCCGACGACCCTCACGAGCGAATGCCGCCGGAAGGGGAAGGCGAGAAGCTGACTTCGCAGCAAGTCGATTTGCTGTCGCGATGGATCGCTGAAGGAGCGGTCTATCCAGACGATGAAGCCATCCCGGATGACCCGGCGAATCATTGGGCTTACCAACCGCCGGCCAAGACGGTGGCCTCTTTTGCGAAGGTGGCTTCTGATCCGAGTCATGCACCGAACGAATTCTGTGAATCAAAGCTGGACGAGCTGCTGGCCCAGCAGTGGGCGATTCGCGGAATTGAGCCCGCTGCCCTGGCTGATGCTCGGACGCTTGTTCGGCGTCTGTATCTCGATGTGTTGGGTTTGCCACCGACGAAAGAGGAAGTCGATCGCTATCTCGCGGACGATGCTCCGGATGCTTGGCCTCAGTTGGTGGATCGTTTGTTGGAGCATCCCGCGTACTCTGAACGTTGGGCTCGGCACTGGATGGACGTTTGGCGGTACAGCGATTGGGACGGCTACAAAGACGCGCTGCGCGGAAGTGCGCGGCATATCTGGCGATGGCGAGATTGGATCATCCAGTCGTTGGCGGAGGACAAAGGCTACGACCAAATGATTCGCGAAATGATCGCGGGCGATGAGATTGCTCCGTTGGATCAAGACGTGTTGGCCGCCACCGGGTTCTTGGCGAGGAACTTTCACAAGAGCAACCGCGATATCTGGTTGGACGCGAGCGTGGAGCACACGGCCAAAGCGTTCCTGGGTTTGACGCTGAACTGCGCCCGTTGCCACGACCACAAATACGATCCGATCGCCCAGACGGATTACTACCAGTTCCGAGCGATCTACGAACCGCATCGCATTCGAACGGATTTGGTTTCCGGAGAACCGAGCATCAAGAAAGACGGTTTGCCGCGTGCTTACGACGCTGACTTGGATGCGGAAACGTATCTGTATGTGGCCGGCAATGAAAAGACGCCTGACAAGGACAACCCACTGCAAGCCGCTTTGCCGTCTTTGTTTCAACGACCTTTGAAACCCGTGCCGGTTTCTGTTCCTCGCGAAGCGGCTTTTCCGAAGTTACGAAAGGAAGTGCAAGACCGCCAGGTTCGGGCGGCACAGAAGAAGATCGATGCGGCGACGAAAGCCTACGAGACGGCTGTTTCGTCGAAGGACGTGGATGAGTCACAGAAACAGATCGCGTTTGAGCGTCTCGCGTTGGCCCAGTCTCAGTTGACCGCCCTTCAATCACGTTGGACAGCGGAGTGGGCCGTTCTCCATGAACGGCCGGGACAGTCGGAGTTGGCACAAGCAGCCGCTGCCGCGGAACGACTGGCCCGTCTAGCGGAGACTGAACTTCAACTCAGCGAGACACAGCAGAAGCTTGACTTGGTCTTAGACAAGACGTTCGAAACGGAAGAAGCAAAGACTAAAGAAGTCGCATCGCTCGAGAAGTCACACGATGACGCTCGGAAGAAACGCGATGAAGCGAAACAGGCGTTGGTGTCGAGCGACGGTGACTACACCAAGCTCAGCGAACGTTATCCGACCACCAGCAGCGGTCGTCGCTTGGCTTTGGCGGAGTGGATCGTGGACCCCAGCAATCCATTGACGGCTCGCGTGGCCGTGAACCATGTGTGGTCGCATTACTTTGGCAAACCAATCGTTGAAAACACCTTCGATTTCGGATTGCGGTCTCCGCGGCCCCTGCAGATCGAGGTGCTGGATCATTTGGCGGTGGAGTGGATGCGGAACGGTTGGAGTTGGAAGCATTTGCACCGAATGATCCTGAATTCGCGAGCCTATCGGCGAGCCTCCAGTGGTCAGGGAAACGCTTGGGATGTCGCGCAAAAAGCGGATCCCGACAACGAAACGTTTTGGCGTGCGGTTCCGCGGCGATTGGAAGCCGAGGCAGTTCGGGACGCGTTGCTGCACGTCGCTGGTTTGCTGCGGGAGGATCGCGGCGGACCGGAGACTCCATTTGCAGACGGCGAACGCGTTTATCGACGCAGTGTTTATTTGCAACACGCCTACGAGAAGCAGAACACCATGTTGGTGTTGTTTGATGCGGCGAACCCAAACGATTGCTACCGACGCAGCGAGAGCGTGGTGCCTCAACAGGCATTGGCGTTGGCCAACAGTGATTTGGCTCTGTCCGCTTCGCGAACGTTGGCGAGGAATCTGCAGGCACAACTTGGCAACCCGAGTCCGAAGGACTTCATCCAAACCGCGTTTGAAACAGTGCTCTCGAGACCGGCCAGGGAACAGGAACTCGATGCATGCGTTGAATTCTTGCATCAGCAAACTTTGTTGCGCCGTGAGGCCGATTCGCTCACGCCGAGTCCCGGTGGAACCGAAGCCGCCGTGAAGGCATCCGGCGATCCCGATCAACGTGCCAAGGAAAGCTTGGTGCACGTCCTGCTCAACCACAATGATTTTGTGACGATCCGATGAAACGATTTGATTCAATCATCACGGGTTCCAACCCACCCCAGCCCCGTTTCGCGAATCGGCGAGCGTTTTTGTCGGAGATGGGGATGGGGTTTGGTGGCGTTGCCGCGACCGCGATGATGGCTCGCGAGGCGGCAGGCTCGGAACCACAAGTGATACATCGGCCGGCCAAAGCGAAGAACGTGATTTGGTTGTTCATGATTGGGGGGACCAGCCACGTCGAATCGTTCGACCCAAAACCAGCGCTGAATCAGTACGCGGGCAAAACGGTTCAGGAAACACCACACGCGGACGTGTTGTCGTCACCCTATCTGGAGAACGAACGGGTGGTCGCGTTTGATCCGAACAACGGTTTCATTCGCAACGAGATCTATCCGCTGCAGGTGGGCTATCGCAAACGAGGTGAAAGCGGGTTGGAGATCAGCGATTGGTTCCCGCACGTGGGTGGATGTGCCGACGATCTTTGTCTGATTCGATCGATGTGGACGGAAGACAGCAATCACGGGGCGCAACTGCAATTCCATACCGGGCGTCACCGTGTCGATGGTTTCTTCCCCACGATTGGTTCTTGGGCGAACTATGCACTTGGGACGCTGAACGACAATCTGCCCGAGTTTGTGGTGATGGGAAAACCGGTGGCGGATTGTTGCGGCGGCCGCGAATGTCATCGAGCCAATTACTTGGGGCCACAGTTTGACGGTGTTCCGCTGGACATCGAGTCGAAACAACCGATGCCCTACGCGTTGCCTCCCAAAGACGTGTTTTGGGAAGAGCAAACGGCCAAGTTTGAATTGCTGGGCAAGCTCAACGCGATGACGGCCCAACGCTATCCGAATGACGCGGCTTTGGCCGCTCGGATCCAATCGTATGAGCTGGCGGCGAAGATGCAAACCGCCGTGCCGGATGTGGTGGACCTCGATCAAGAAACCGAGACGACCCATCGCATGTATGGTTTGGAAAAGAAATCGACCGCCGCGTTTGGCAAACAAATGTTGACGGCTCGACGCTTGGTGGAGCGTGGTGTCCGTTTCGTTCAGGTGTACCACGGCAGCAATGGCGGCGCGGGCCAGTGGGATAGCCACAAAGGATTGAAGAAAAACCACACGCGGTTGTGCGAGCAAACGGATCAACCCATCGCGGCATTGCTCAAGGATTTGAAACAACGCGGATTGTTGGACGAGACGTTGGTGGTTTGGGCGACGGAGTTTGGTCGTACGCCGGGATCACAACACGGCGATGGTCGTGATCATCATCCGTACGGCTTTTCCGTCTGGATGTCAGGCGGTGGCGTGCGTGGTGGAATGGCTCATGGGGCAACCGATGAGCTTGGCTTTCACGCGGTCGAAGATCGACACTACGTCACGGACATTCACGCGACGATCTTGAATCAGCTTGGAGTCGATCCAAGGAGTCTTTCGGTGCCGGGCCGTGTTCGTTTGGAACGTGACTACGGTCACGTGATCCGCGACATCCTCGCCTGATGGTTGATCGCGAGTTAGACAACAGCCTGATTGTCTCAATCGCTTTGAAGTGTCGCGTGGATGTGATCCACCATCACTTCGACGCCGGGCCCCGGACGATCGATCAACAAACTCACCATCTTGATACGAGAGAGATCAAGTTGTCTGTCGTTGGGGCCGTTGAGCATTTCGCTGGATGGAAACACGACGTGTTGCGGTTCGTTCGCTCGAAGTGTCACGTAGTGTTTGGCCACATCGTTGTGGTAGTCCTGGTGATTCTCGTCCATCACCTTCACGATGATTTCCCAAGTGCGATCGGGATCAGGAACCGGCGTTTTCAAACGGAGGACCAAGTCGAGTTCCAACGTGTCAACCGACGTCCAATCCGGGGCGACTTCCAACAACGTCATGGCCGGGTGCGGTGCGTCTTGAGGCAGCCAACGCAGAGCAAACTTGCCGTCGGTCACGTCCTCGGTGGTTTGCGAGCGGCGACAACGATTGAAGTGCCAACGCGTGATTTCCATGCGTGTTTCGAAAGACGCAATCCTTGGAAACTCAGAATGAACGCGGAAACAATCGCGGATGACTTGAAGCGGGCCAATCCAACTGCTGGTCAGCAACAAGACGCCCAGCAATTGGAGGGCTCGACGAGCCTTCGATGATTCGAGCCCACCAGCGATGAACCATGCCGCCGCGGCAATGATGCCCAGCCCGTTTGAGATGGCGTCGTGAACGGCGGCCGATCGACCAATCATGCCTTGGACCATTTCGACCAAAACACCCAGGGCAAACAACGATACGACCGTCAGAAGAATCCGGCGTCGCCATGGAAATGAGCCCGTGACCAACGGTCGCAGGGTTTGGAGCAACACCAACGTCAACAACGTCAGTCCCGCGAAAAGTGGGGCGTGTGCCATGTCGCCGATCGCGCCCGGCATGCGTCCATGAAAGGGCATGGGGACAAACAGCCCGGTCAACGCCACCAGGAAACATCCAGGCAGCGCGAGCCAGATCAGTCGCGATGATCGGCGTTCACTCACTATCGTCGAAGGTTGAGAAGTTCGTCGATCAATTGCTGAGTGGTGGTGATCACTCGGCTGTTGCCCCGGTACTGGGTGCTGGCCAGAACGAGTTCCACCAAGTCTTTGCCGATGTCCGTGTTGGACAATTCCAACGCACCACCGATCACGGTTCCGATCCCGTTTTCACCGGGTTGGCCGGTGACGGGCAGACCCGTGTTGACGCCTTCGGCATACAGGTTCAAACCGCGAGCTTCCAAACCAGCGGGGTTGGCGAAACGTGCCAACTGCAATTGGCCCAAGTCGCGAGAAATACCGTTGCTGAAAACGCCTCGCAGGGTTCCGTCTTCACCCACGATGAAGCTGTTGAGCACCCCGGGTTCACTACCGTCTTGTTGGGTGGCGGCCAGCGTGGCTTCTTCCGTTGCCAAACCAGACACCAGCGAAAAGTCCATCTCGAATTGCAACGGCGAGACGCTGGGGATGCCTTGCCGGTTGATCGAAATGGTTTCTTCCGTGGCCGTCACGAAGTTGCCGTTTCCGTCGAACTGGATCAAGCCCGTTCCGACGGTGATGTCGGTGCTGCCGGGAACGCTGTTGTCAGGACTGTCGGCGTACCAACGATAGATGGTGGCTTGGTCGGTGCGACTTTCCAGTGTCGCGGAAACCCGAACGTTGATGGGCACACCCAGCGAGTCATAAACGACGAAGTCGCTGGAAGCACTTTGTCCGATGGCCTCTTGTTGGGTACCAAACGCCAAGTTGGGCGTGGTGACTTGACCGAATTCGTCTTCCAAACGGAAGGCCGACAGTTCGATGTCCACGGCGTTGGCTTCCCCATTATTGGAAACCAAGCGAATGCGGCCGTCTTGGATGTAGGCACCTGCCACCAAGTCGCCGGTTTCGCCTTCGATGTTGTTGTCCGAACGCGGGATGGGGTTGGCCGAGTCGACTTGCGATGTCTGGATGCCCGATGCGTCGGACAAGAAATCCAGCAAGTCCTGCATGGTGGTCGTGTCGGTGATCTCCAGCTCTTTGGTGCCGAGCGTCCGTCCGCCTTTGCGTCCGGTGTAGCTCAGCGTGCCTTCGCTGAAGACGTTTTCGTAGGTGAGCCCGTCGCGTTTCAGCACGTCTGTCAGCAACGTGTTGGAGTTCACGGCGGGACCGTTCATGTCCAACAGTTGATTGGAGGGATCGGTCAGATCCGAGATGTCCGCGTCGGTGGCGGAGTCGGTGAAGGTGTCACCGGGGGCCACTTCGCCGACCAAGTAAAAGTTGTTTTGGTCACCCGCGAGGTTGCGATAGATTCGGATGGAGTCGTACGCGGGAAAACCACCGCCGGCCGGCGGCGTGGGTGGCGTGGGGAAATCGCTGAGTGTGATGCGTCCGTCGACCACGCTCTTGGGACCCAAGAACGAACTGGGGCGGCTTTCCGGATCACCTGAGCTGTAATAGGTGATCATGTAGGTGTAGTTGCCCGTCAGGGTGTCTTCGTTCAGTGGGGTTCCCGACAGTGGCACCGAACCGTCGTCGTTGTAGGTGCCGCCCGCAGCCGCGGAAGCCAGGAACTCAAAGTCCGAACCATTGGGGCCGGTGCGATAGATGTTGACCGTCGGGTAATCACCGCCGGTGGGATCCGCCGGCAAGTTGCTGAAGTCGACATTGCCGTTTGCGCCCACGTTGAACGAACGAGCCGAGCTGGGCGCGCTTTCATTGCCACTGGCATCGACCAGAGAGAAACGATACTGGTACGTGCCGGCAGCGAGCGAACCTGCGCCGACCGTTCCGCTCACGGTAACCGAGTCAGCGATGGGTGCGGTTTCGATCGATACTCCGGTGGCGTCCGGTTGAGGAACTTGGCTGTCGCCCAGGTGCAGGCTTTCGATGACCTGAGCCGCCGTGGCCACGTCGCCTTCCGGGGTCAATGTGCCCTCGAAAGAAACGTTCTCGGTCGCCTTGGCAACGGTCTTGGTTCCCAGGGGCACGGACAAGGGAACGAGTTCCGAAGTCTGCAATCGAAACTGCTCGTCGATGCCGTAACCCAACAAACGCTGACCGGTCGCGTTGACCAATTCCGCGTCACTGTTGAGTTTGAAAATCCCGTTTCGGGTGTAAAGCTTCTCGCCGTCGGCAGCTTCGACTTGGAAGAACCCGTCGCCTTGGATGGCCAGGTCACTACTGCTGCTGCTGATTTCGATGGTGCCCTGGTTGTGGTTGGCCGCGATTTCAGCGACTTGAACACCCAGACCGATTTGTCGTGGGTTCGTACCACCGTTGTTGGCGGAAGGGCCGGCACCCAGCGATAGCGTTTGCAAAAACTGCGTGGCAAACACCGCGTCCGACGACTTGAACCCGACCGTTTGAGCGTTGGCCAGGTTGTTACCGATCACATCGATCTGTGTTTCAGCGGCACTCAGTCCGGTCAGGGCCGTCGTCAGTGCTGATTGAAGTCCCATCGGTGGTCGTCTCCACAGTGTTTAGGTTGCATCGTGAGCTCACACTGAGGATCGACCGGTATAACCGTCAAACTTTACTCAGTTTGAATTTCACGTATGTTCTCTATTTGCATCGTCTTCTGACCCACGTGAACTTTGACAGAACGTGTTTCGTTGTCCTCATTTGTTTCAACGGTGATCTTGTCAACGACTCCCGTGGTGTTGGTTTGGTCGTCGGCCAAGCCGGTGACGGTGCGGCCGATCAAACCGCTGGCGGTCACCAATTGCTGGCTGTTGGACAGATTGCCCAGCGTTTCGGTCAGTTCGTCCGTCGCACCGATCTCGCGGATTTGACCGATCTGTTGGACCATTTGAGCGTTGTCGACGGGGTCCAGCGGATCCTGGTTCTGAAGCTCGTTGATCAACAGCTTCAAAAAACTGTCCGTGTCGAGCGAATTGTATCCGTCATTGGTTCCGCCGCTGATTTGGCCCGCTTTTTCACTGGAAGAGAAATTCGCGTTGGCGAGCGAGCTGGACGTGGTGGGTTGGCTGGCGGAGGACATAGCGCAATGATCCGTGTGAGTGGCGTTCCGCCGGCGTGCATCCACGCCGCGGTTCACGTTGCGATAGCAATTTTGGGGAATTCAACGCGAGTCCATTTCTGCCTTTCGGCGAACTCGTGGCTTCCCTACACTCGCCCGAACGCGACCAAGAATGATTCGAGGTCCGCTCCATCGAAGTTCCCAACGGCACGGAGGCCTACGGCATGGAAGCCAAAAACGTCCGGCAGTCTGTTTCTGCACCCATCACACTTTGCAAGCAAATCGGGGTGTCGTGCGGTGTCTTTGCTTTGGTGGCTGTATTCGCTTTGCAAGCAAATGCCGCCAACTATCGAACTCGGAACTTCATCATCGAAGCCCCCTCGGCTCAGCTTGCGAAAGCCGTGGGAGACGCAGCCGAAAAATACCGTGATGACTTGGCCAGCTATTGGACCGGCAGCAAATTGCCGCCTTGGCCAACGCCCTGCCCCGTTCGCGTGGTGGCGGGAAATTTGCCAGCTCAGGGAGTGACCACGTACAACCCCGCGCCCGTTCGTGATTTCCAAATGGAAGTCGTCGGAACGCCCGAGCGAATTCTCGATAGCGTGCTGCCTCACGAAGTCACCCACACGGTCTTGGCGACGCACTTCGGTCGGCCGCTTCCACGTTGGGCGGATGAGGGCATTTGCACGACCGTGGAACACGATTCAGAAAAAGCCAAACACGAAGCCAAGCTTCGCGAGTTTTTGTCGACCCGACGTGGCATCGCGATGAACCGTTTGTTCTTACTGACGGAGTATCCTTCGGATGTGTTGCCGATGTACGCCCAAGGCTACTCGGTTTGTCGTTTCTTGATCGAACAACAAGGCCCCGAGACGTTCATTCAGTTTCTCGGCGACTACATGCAACGTGGCTCGTGGACCAAACACGTGCAACAGCATTACGGATATGATTCGCTGGCCGAGCTTCAAGAGTACTGGTTGGCATGGGTGGAAGCGGGCAGCGGCCCCGTCGCACAATTCGCGAAACGCTCACCTCGTGGACAGGCAGGCAACACACAGATCGCTTTGGCAAGTGCCACCGGTCCTTCGAACGCACCGGCGCCAACCAATCCAAATCGCGAAACGCGGGTGGCTCCCGCAACGGCACTCGCGGCCGCCAGCGAGTCGTCGTCTTGGTACGTGCGGCAACTCAATCGAAAAGACGCCACATCCGACGTCGAGACCATTCCCGCGGGGCCTGGTTCGTCGATGACCAACGCGACGGCTCAAGCTGCATCCGCAGCCATGGCCGCGGAGCATGGTCCAAGCGTTCGAACCTCAACGTCCGAATCCTCGCCACGTTGGATGCCGCCTTCGGTCAAATCCAGCGGTCGCTATTCCGTTTCCACGCCGCAGGGTGAGTCCAGCGGATCTTGGGGCGGGAGTCGATGGCGATGATTCATCGCACCGCGAAATAGCGATACACCATTGATAGAGGTTGGATGACAGCCGCCGCGTCGAGTGAACCGTTTGTCTTTGCACCTGGTGGGCCCGCAACCGCGGAAACCACCGGGACCGGTCCACATACGCGCGGCCCGTTCACCGGCGGCTCTTCTGCCCATCTGGTGGATCAGGCTCGGCAAGAGATCACGCAGATTGTCCGCGAGGTCGCCGCCGCATCGCATCAACCAAGACAACGCGCCGAGTACCTTCGCTTCCTGGCGGATCGAGTGCTGCGAGCCATGGCCGGGCATGGCGTTGTGATTTGGACCCGACCCGACCAAGAAAGCTCAAGTGCGAACGACTACTCGGCGGAATGTCGATTGGGACGTGTCACTGATGTCGCCTTGGTGGACGAAGCCGTTGCGGTTCATCAGTGTTTGCTCAGCGAAGTGGCTGACGATGGTGTCCCGGTGGTGGTGCCGTCCACTCCCGACGCGCGGCAACCAGACGTTCCGGCCAATCCTTTGCCCTATCCGGCGGCCATCGTTCCGATTCGGATTGATCCGTCGTCAAAGTTGCCTGAAGGATTGATCGAAGTTTTCCTCGAAGATGGTGGGACCGCGGCGAGCCAACGAGGAAGCCTTCGTTTCCTGGCTCAGATGGCGGACTTGGCTGGCGAATTTCTTCGCACGCGACAGTTGCGAAAGCTTACACAACTGTTGGATGCCACCAATCGCGTTGATGCGGCGGTTGAACGACTGCACCGAATGACCTCCACTCGCTCCATTCAAACCGCTTGGGTGGATATGACGGCCGAGTTGTTGCAACTGGATCGAGTTGCCCTGTGTCAAATGGATGGTGGGAAGCCAAAGTTGGTGGCGGTGAGTCATGTGGACCGGATTGATCAACATGGTGACGCCGCAGAGAAGATTCGACACGCCGCACAGAAAGACTTGCAGCCTCAACATGGTGTTTGGATGGCCGAACGTGTCTCTGATGCGGGCCAAGAAGACGAAAGCACGTCGCAACCAGAGGGGCCTTCGTTTGTGGTGGCGTTGCATCCTCATTCGCAGTGGCGATTGATCGGGTATCGAACCTCTTCGCAAACCGCTTTGTCAGACGAGGTTTACTGGGGAACGCTCTGTCGCTTGCTGTCCGGAGGCTCTTCCGCCTGGACGGCGGCTCGCCGAGTGGAATCCATTCCCGGTGGCCGTTGGTTCTCGCGTTTGCTCGTTCAGCCAGAATGGAACGAACCTTCTGCTGGCATGCATGCTGGCGGAACGCCATCACAATCTGCGCCAAATACTCCGCGAATGCTTCGTGTCAGTCGGATCCGAAGGTTGCTGTTTGGGGGAGTGATCGCGATCTTGGCCAGCGTATTGCTGTGTCTGCCCGTGCCAATGCTGGTTCCGGTTTCCGGCGTCATTCGACCGCTGAAATTGGACACCTATCACGCGGCAAGCGACGCGGTGGTGAAGGCACTGCACGTTCAGCACGGACAAACCGTGCAGCAAGGTGATTTGCTGGCCACTCTTGTCTCGACCGACTTGCAAGAACAAGAAACCCAATTGCTGGGCCGCCGAGCTGTTCTGATAAGGCAACGTGAGCAATTCAATCAAACGTTGATGGCAAATTCGGCGTCCGCGGATGAAACCCGTGCGAGTGACGGTCGCGAATTGGATGAAGAGATTGATTCGATTCATCAGCAACTGGAGTTGATTCGGCAATCGAAAGAACAGTTGGTCGTGCGTGCGGAAAACTCAGGACGCGTCGATGCGTGGCGATTGAATGAACGTTTGGCCAATCGGCCACTGCGTCGCGGAGATCCTCTGCTCAGCATTATTGCGGAAAAGACCGACTGGGTCGTGGATGCCCGGATACCTCAAACCCGGTTGCAGTCGGTCGATTCGGCACTGCAAACCGATCGGCTAACCGCCGAAGTGGGCACGACTTGGTCGAGCCAGTTGGAGATGACCGGGACCGCCCAGCGTTTCGGGCCGATTGTTCCGGATCCGAGCGACGGAACGCCTTCCGTGGTGATGAGGCTGGCGTTGGATCAGCCTCCCGAATTGGGAGACCAACCGCTTTCGGAGGTGCCGGCTCGCGTGACGCTGCACTGCGGTCAAACACCGCTCGGTTGGATGTTGGTGCAGGACTTCGTTCATTGGTGCCAAGTGCAATGGGGAGGCTACTTCTGATGTCTCAGCGAAACACAATGCGACTCGGTTTGCGAAAATACCATGGCGATTCACTCATACTCGTTGTCGCGTTGGCTTGCGTCGCGACCGCCTGCATCGCGATCGAGCAGAAGGTGGTCGCGGACGAAGCCTCGTCCGGCAAAGTCGAAACCAACGTGGTGGAAGTCGACGACGTGGTGGTCGATTTTCGCGAGCAGGTGGATGTGCCGGCGCTGCAAAGCGGCGCGGTGGACCAGCTAAACGTGCAGATGAATCAGTTCGTTCGTCGCGGAGAAGTCTTGGGGCGTTTGGACGCTCAGTCGCTGACGATTCGCCGACGAGCGGCTTTATTGCGTTTCGAATCGGCCAAGTTAATCACGGAAGATGACTTGGAATTGAAGTTCGCTCAAACGTCATTGGAAGAAGCGGAAGCGGAACTCGAAGCCAGTCAAGCCACCGAGCAGAAATACAGTGGCACGGTGGCTGTGAACCAACTTCGCCGAATGCGATTGGCGGTGGAACGTGCCAAGCTAGAGGTCACCCGAACGAAGAAACACATTCGGCAGGCCGAGATTGACACACAACTCGCAGCCGCGGATCTGGCGTTGATTGATGATGAACTATCTCAGTTGGCATGTGTCAGTCCGTTGGATGGTGTGGTTCTGACCGTGCACCAACAACCCGGGGAATGGATCGCGAAAGGGCAGCCTTGGGTGACCATCGCAAGTGTTGGCGAATTGACGCTGCACGCGTTGGTGAATGCGGACGAGCTTTCACCGGCAACGTGCATTGGTTTGCCGGTCACCGTGCATTGGGGAAGCGAATCCGATGGCACCGCAAAGACGCTGACCGGGAAAGTCACTTCGGTGGATCCGAAGCGTTTGCCAGGCAACCGATTTCGCTTGCATGCCGAGGTGGTGAACCGACGCCAAGGTCACGATGGCACTGTGCCACCGGAATCAGCCATCGTTCCGGGATCAGGACACCGCGTGGATCATCATTGGCAATTGCTACCCGGCGCGAAAGTCTCGATGCGCATTTATCGTTCGCGAGCCGAGATGGCTTGGCGATTGAATTGGGATGAGTCGTCATCAAGCCGCGGAATGATGCGATGAATCGCGATGGTCACGCAGCAACGTTGACGGGAACGCCTCGTGAATCCACGGCGGGTTCGCTGAGGCGGGATCTGCGTGTCATGCCGTTGCCGGATGGACGTGGGTTGGTTGTTTTAGATGACATCGCCGGGCGATTTGCCAGGACGTCACGGCGAGTGTGGCAAAAACTGACCGCCGCCGAACGAGGCGAGCGGTCGGATGTGGCCGCCAATTCCGATGCCATGTGGAACGAAGCTCGTGCGGCGGGATGGTTGCGACGATCCGCGAGTTCATCGCGGCGGGTTGCCTCGGAGGCTCGGTTCTCGTTGCTCTCTTTCCGGACGCCGATCGGTTCCATGGATCCCTTTGCCAAACGATTGGCTCCGATCAGTGGCATCGTGTTTTCACCCATGGCAATGATGTTGTGGTGTTGGGTCATCATCGTGTCTGTCGTGTTTTGGATGGTCCGTTGGCAGCAATGGGTGGGGGCGGTTCCTGCGTTGCAGACGTATTTATTGGAACTGAAGCCGGTCGCCATGGCACTGACGTTTGTGTTCACAAAAGCGGCTCACGAGTTGGGGCACGCTGTGTTGTGCCGTCGACTGGGATCGCGTTGTGGCGTTTTGGGGATTTGGTGGCTGTGTTTCATGCCTTGCCCGTATGTCGATGTGACGGATGTTTGGCGCCAACCGACGTCGGCACGCCGTGCGGCCGTGATGGCGGCGGGGATTTGGGTTGAGTGGTTGATTGCCGTGGTCGCGTTGTGGGTTTGGTGGTTAGCACCATCCCATGATGTGAAGATGACCGCGATGAATGTGGTGTTGGTTTGTGGAGTGAGCACGATCCTCTTCAATGCCAATCCGTTGATGCGATACGACGGCTACTTCATCCTGAGTGATTTGTTGGACACAGCGAATCTGCGAGGCGAGGCTCGTCGGGCTTGGCGTCTGTGTTTGATGTCACCGATGGCTCGATGGTGGCGTCTTGGCATGCGTACTTGGTCGATGACGTTGTATCACCTTTCGTCAAAGATCTATCGCGTCTCGATCACCTTGGCCATTGCGGGGTGGTTGTTGAGCTGGGCAGATGGTTGGGGGCTGTGGCGGATTATGTTCGCGGGGATGGTGATCGCCTCTCTCGGTGTTGCGACGCGTTGGTTTGGCAGCCTGCGTCATTTGCTGCGGGGAACGAATGATTGGAATGGGATTGCACGCGGCCGACGGTTTTGTTTGCTGGCTTTGGTCATCGCGTTCGTGGTGGGATGTTTGACCATTCCGACACCTCGCTATCGTCACGTTGAGGGAACCTTGCGTGCGAAGGAGACTTCCGCGGTTTATTTGCCCAGAACAGGCAGGATCGAATCGGTTGAAATTCGAGTTGGCGAATTCGTCGAAGAAGGTCAAACGCTCGCGAAAGTGACTGACCTGGATCTCGAGCGTCAATTGGCGGCCACCGTTGGCAAACAACGCGTGCTGCAGCGGCGGGTGGAAGCGACACGTTTGGTGTCTCTCAAGACGGGGCAGTCGCCAGCGGATTGGGACGCGTTGGAAACGGCGACGACATCTTTGGAAACGACACGAAACGAATTGCAAGAACGGCGATCGGAGTTGATCCGAACCAGTCCTCATGCCGGAATTGTTTTGCGACCGACACAAGTAAATCCGACAAAGCCCGCCGAGAGCGATTGGCGGATGAGTGACCCGTTTGCGTTGAGCCCTCACGAGGGGCAACCGGCAGACGATTCGCGGCCTTGGTGCCGGATTGCTCGTTCGTCCGCGTTGGAGGTGGTGCTGCCGATCGACGCCGAAGATCGTCAATGGATTGGACCCGATGCAAAAGTTTGTTTGACGCTTTCGTCCATGCCAGGCGAGAAGGTGGAGACTCGCGTGCGTGATGTTTCTCCCGTGCAAACTGAATTGGTAGGTGACAAATCGCATATGACGCAGTCTCAGGTAGGACGTGCTCCACACGGTGAAGGCCCACAGAACTATGAGGCGGTTTGCGATCTGTCGTTCGTGAATTCGCCGGGGGCCACTGATCGAGAACTCGACCGCTTGCTACGCTGGGACGGAGCCAGTTGCCAAGCGGTTCTACGTTTGCCTTCGCGTCCCCTTTGGAAAGATTTGAAACGTTCATTGGAGCGTTGAGTGGGGATCTGATTCGTCCCGCGTCCATCTCAAGTGTTTCCGTCTTGTCACGTCCACCATTGTCCAAAGATTCCAATCCCATTTGGCCATCAGCTGAACAGCGGATGAAGTTGCCGGTGGTCAATGGTTTGCATCCGAGTTTGCAACCAGAGGACGAACTGCTGAAGCATTGTCAATTGCGAACGCAGGCTCGAAGTGGCCCGGGGGGACAACATCGCAATCGAACCGCATCGGGGGCGTTCCTCACCTACGACACTCGGCATCCGGAGGTCGGCCCCATCACGGCGGAAGCAACCGAGCAGAGGCAACAGGCACGCAACCGTTCGACCGCACTGACGCGATTGAGGTATTTGTTGGCGGTGACCCTCCGCACGTCCTCGCCGGAGTATCCTTCCAATTCAACGGAATCCGGGAAGATGGATCCGACAACGGAATGCCACGTGCTGGAGAGCGAATTGCGAATGCGGTTTCGCGGCACCGCTTTGAAACTGAATGACCAAAACGCGGATAAGCCAGCGTTGTTGGCCTTGGTGCTCAATGATCTTTGGACCGCCGGGGGCCAACCCAGTTTGATTGCGGAGTGTTGGAAGGTCTCGACCACCAAACTTGTGAACTTGGTACGCGATCATCCTCCGGCGTTTCAATTGGTCAATCGCATTCGGCAACATCACTCTCGGCCCCCGCTTCGATAGAACAACATGATTCCAATCCGCGATGACATCCCGAGTCGTACGACACCGCTTGTGAACTATTTGGTGATCGCGTTGTGCGCGGTTGCATTTCTGGCTCAGCAAGCTTCGTCCGACAACAGCGAAAGCATCATTTCAGGGTTTGCGATGGTGCCGCTGCGATTGACGGATCCATCGGCCACGCCGGTGATGCAGCAGCGTGTTCCGGTGCGAACACCTCGAGGGGTGGAGGTGATGGAAGTTCGCCAAGAGATCGGGCCGCCCGCAGTTCCCGCCTGGATGACATTGATCACTTGCATGTTCCTGCATGGCGGTTGGATGCATTTTCTCGGCAACATGTGGTTCTTGTATATCTTTGGCGACAACGTGGAAGATCGCTTGGGCCATTTGGGGTTTGCGCTGCTGTATCTGGGGACAGGAGTGCTGGCCGGTCTCGCACATTTATTGAGCGACCCGGGGAGCCCGGTGCCGACGCTGGGAGCCAGCGGTGCGATTGCGGGAGTGATGGGAGCGTACGCGTTGCTCTATCCGCATGCACGGGTCTTGGCCGTTCTGCCGTTGATGTTTGTGTTTCCAACCTTCGTGTTGCCCGGGCCGGTGTTTCTGGGGATCTGGTTTGTCATTCAGTTGGTCAACAGTCTTGGATCGCTGGCGGGTGGCGAGGCCGGCGGAGTTGCGTGGTGGGCTCACGCGGGCGGATTCATCGCCGGAGCCTTGGCTGCGTTGGTGATCGGACGTTCTCCTCTCGGGCACGAAGCGGTTCACGAACGTCGCTTTTGAATCATTGTCGAGCCTGTTGTCGAGGATTTCTGCTCCCTCGATCCATTTGGACGCGGTTTCAGATGCCATTGTTGTTGGTTGACGTTGGTCGATTGGCTAGAATGGCAACATGTCTCAATCAAGCTCTTATGATCGTCGTCGTTTTGTGCTTCGTTCCATGGCGGGCTCGCTCGCTCTGCCCGGGTTGCCGTCGTTGATGGCCAACACGGTTGGATCCAATTCACCGGTCTTGGCAACCAGCGGTGCCGGCGTTGGAGCCCGACGTTTTGTTGCGGTTGGCAATTTGCTTGGATTTCAGCAAAAGCATTTCTTCCCGGAGACTCCCGGCAAAGAATTCGAAGAGACCACCTTGCTGAAACCTTTGGCGGCCAACCGTGATCAAATCACCGTGTATCGCGGTTTGGACCATGGCATTCGAGGCGGGCACTTTGCGGTCCACACGTTTTTGTCCGGCGTCTTGCATCACGAGTCCAAACATCGGCAAGACGGAAACGTCACCATCGATCAATACCTTGCCGATGAGATTGGCAAACAGACGCGTTTCGCTTCGTTGACCGTTGGATCCGAAGGCGGCATCCACGGCGGATGTCAATTGTCATGGACCAAGTCCGGCATTCGTGTCCCACCCATCACCGGGCCGGCGGAGTTGTTCGATCGTTTGTTCAAAACAGACTCGGAGCAGCGTCGTTCGCAGAAAGTCCGTGAGAACTCGCTGCAGGCATCCATACTGGATTCGATCACCGAAGAAGCGGGCGCTTTGTCCAAACGCGTCAATCAAGAAGACCGGGCCAAACTGGACGAATATTTCAGTTCCATTCGCGATGTGGAAAAACGTTTGGAAGTGCGTCGCCGTTGGGCGGACCAACCCAAACCGGAAGCTCCGTTCGAAAGACCCGCGGACACCAACACGGTGGATGATTTGCCGATGTTGTACGAGCTGATCGCTTTGGCTCTGCAAACCGATTCGACTCGGATCGCGACGTTGGAAATTGGTGGTAGTTTCTTGCCTCAAAATTTGGGCATTGATAAGTCGTATCACAGCCTGTCTCACCACGGCAACGACGAGGAAACGGTGGCGCATCTGGTCACGTTGGAGACTTACCAGATTGAACAGTTCGGAAAGTTCTTGACTCGGTTGTCTGAAATCGAAGACGGCGAGCAAACATTGTTGGATTCAACCGCGGTTCTGTTTGGTAGCGGAATGGGCAACGGCAGTTCTCACACCAACACCGATTTACCGATCGTGTTGGCAGGCGGAGGCTACGGACGGGGCGAATACAAAAAGGTCAACGGAAACCGCCACAAGATTCCTCTGTGCAATTTGTACGTCGACATCGCGCAGAAAATGGGAGTTCAAACGGAATTGTTCGGTACCAGCACCGGCAGTTTCTCTTGATCGCAGCCTCGTTGAATTCAATGAACGTGCTTTCGAATCAGACGCTCCGGATCGGCGTCGCTTGTTGCATCTTGATGGGTTTTGCGGTCGCGGACGTCACCCAAGCGGATGCCGAAGAAACATCAACGGGCGAGCCTGCCATCGTCACGGACTTTTTGAGCAAGTATTGCTTGGATTGTCACGACAAGACGACGGCGGAAGGGGAACGCGAATTTGAGTCTTTTTCGCTGCCGATTCGTTCCGAACAGCAGTTGATCAGCACTGATGAGATCATCGACCAGGTCACGCTGAAGGCGATGCCCCCGGAGGACAGTGAGCAGCCATCGGACGAAGAACGTTTGGAGTTGTTGCAAACACTTCGCGACGGTGTTCAAGACGCGAAAGATCTCTTCGCCGGGCGATCCGGACGTACCGTGATGCGTCGTCTTTCCAACCGCGAATATGAGGTGACTTTGGCGGCGTTGTTTGGTCGTCGTGTCGACACGTTGGGTTTGACTGCCGATTTTCCAAAGGAGAACACCAGTCATCATCTCGACACGATTGGCGAGTCGTTGATCACCTCGGGGTTTTTGTTGGATCAGTACTTCCAAGCCGCGTCGCGCTTGGTGGAAATGCGGTTGGGAAAGCCAGACGTCGAACCAAAGTCGTGGCACTTCACTGAGAACTTCAAGCAGTACGAGGAGTTGTCGGGGGCTCACAGCAGCGTGCTGAAGAACAAGTTCCTGTGTTTGTACGAGCAACCGAACACGGACACACGCCAGGGCGGGTACGGACACATTGAAGACTTCCTCGAGGGAGTGCCCGTGTCCGGTTTGTATGACATCGAAGTCCATGTTCAGGCGATGCACCGCGACACGCACTACGATCCCAAAATCTTTCGAATCGACTTTTCAGAGCCTTTCCAAATTGCGGTGGTCCCCGGCGATGTGACCAAGGGACACATTCATTACCCGCAAGCAATCGAGCCAGTCTTGGCGACCGCGATCGTGCCGGACGATGAACCGGAATGGCTGAAGTTTCAGGTTTGGTTAGAAGCGGGACAAACCCCTCGTTTCATCTTCCCCAACGGTCCCTACGAATCGCGGGCGTCCGTCATTGAGGTGAACCGCCGCTACAAGGACGAGTTTAAAAATCCAAAAGTCGGTGTCAGTCGAACCTCGTTGCTCCGCGAAGGTTTCTTGCCGCACATCCGAATTGGCGAAATTAAAATTGCTGGTCCGTTGAAAGAGCCCGGTGGAAGCTTGGAAGAGCGTGCCGTGTTCGGCGAATCCGGATTTCAGGCGGAGCAGGCGCTGCAGCAGCTCTATGATTTTGCGCAGCGAGCGTATCGCCGACCGTTAGAAACTGCGGATCAGCAACGAATCCAGGCGTTGTTCGAGAGGCGTGTTGCAGAGGAAGCGAGTCCACGTCAGGCGGCTCTCGACGCGGTGAAGATGATCCTTTGTTCGCCGTCATTTTTGTATCTCAGCGAGATCACGCCAGAGGATCAGACTCGTCTGAGTGCATTCGATCTCGCGTCACGGCTGTCGTACGCTCTGTGGGCTGCACCGCCGGATGACCAACTGTTTGAATCGGCCAAAAGCGGCAAGCTCGATGACGTTGCCGAGCTTAGGAATCAGGCGGATCGGATGTTGGCTGATGAACGGTCGAAAGAATTTGTCCAAGGATTTCTCGATAGCTGGCTGAACTTGCGAGACATCGGGAACTTGCCGCCACCTCGAAAGAAGGTGCCCGAGTATTACTCTGAAAACTTGCCCGAATCGATGAAGCAGGAAGCAAGGCTTTTCTTTCGCCATTTGCTCGATGAGAACGGGCCGGTGATGGATCTGCTGGATGCCGACTACACGTTCGTCGATAAGAAACTCGCGAAGTTGTATGGGTTGCCAGAAAAGGATTCGATGCGTTTGGCGGATGGGTTTCAACGAGTCAGTCTGGCGGGCAATTCCCAGCGAGGTGGCGTGTTGGGAATGTCAGGTGTGCTGACCGTTAGTGCCAATGGTGTCGACACATCGCCCGTGACGCGTGGCGTTTGGGTGCTGGAAAACATTCTCGGGACGATTCCACCACCGCCACCGGACGAGGTACCCGCGATCGATTCCAACGTCAGCGGAGCGAAGACCATCCGCGAACGTCTCGAAAAGCATCGTGAAGATCAAGCGTGTGCAGTGTGCCATCGCAACATTGATCCGTTGGGTTATGCGTTGGAAACGTTCGATTCAGTTGGCAGATGGCGAAGCAAATATCCCAAGGTCAAAGGATCGGCGGCGAAGGTGGATGCGTCGGGCAAGTTTCCTTCGGGAGAGGAATTCAAAGGCTTTGACGATTTCAAAGACAAACTGCTCGAAAGTCGTCGAGAACAATTCTCTCGGGCATTGATTGAAAAGATGCTGGCGTATTCCACCGGGCGTCACATGGAACCCACCGATCAGTTCGAGATTGATGAGATCTCGAAGACAGTCGAAGACAGCGGTGGTGGACTGCGGACGATGGTGATCGCTGTGCTAACCAGCGATCTCTTCCGATCTCGCTGAGCTGAATTTCCAAACGGCGTCTCGAAGTCGTGTCGCTATTCACTCTGCGAACGAGGCACCGGACAACCAATGCAACGTCAGCTTCCAACCGCCTTGTTCGTCACATCGTCGTTCTTCGAACTCGACTGACCCAAGTTGTCCGTCGCACCCTGCTTCTCCAGCCGATAGCCAAATGCTGCGAATAAAATCCACGCGATGGTTGCATCGGTCAACAATCCTCTGAATTTTTGATATGCCGGCAGAGATTGCAGATCCCAAATGCTGAAAAACCTCATCGTGTTGGTTGGGATCGCATAGATGAAGTGCTCGTAAACGACAAAGTAGGCAGACACGAAAAACCACAAGACGGCGATTAGAAAGACTCCAAGTCCTCAGTTTCGCAATCGGTGGGATGGATGGAGACGTTGTGCGAAGCAGCCGGTTCCCGCGATGGCTAGTGCGATGGCAACGCTGTTCAACATCTCAAATGCCTCCCACTTCGTCGGGGACCACTCCAGCCAACGAAGGATCGCCGCGAAGATTGCTGCCAACACAGTCAATGCCAACAATCGTTGAATGGTGATCGATTGCTGGGTGATTGCTTCGTGTGGCAACGTGTCCTCTGGTGATGCCTTTCTAGCTAGGCGACGGTTTCCAGTGGTCAACCACAACATCCCAGTCGCCAGCATCCAGTAAATGGACTGGACGATGTACTGGAGGGCACGGCCGTTTTGCCAATCGTCATTGAGTCGCCATCGAAGGAGCTCCCAAGAGTCAGGACGAACCACCCAAAACCCTTGGACCGTGGCCGCAAAGAGAGGAAGCAGCACGAACACGAACAGCACGACCAAGAGTCGCGACAGCGTGTTGAGTACAGTGACCTTCGCCGGCGAAGTGAACGCGATCAGAATCGCGGTTGCCGTGTAGAACACGTCATTCGCGTGATTGGCCCACCAGCTCCAGGATCGTTTTAAATCGGGGTGCATGGTCCAGTGGAGACTCGACCACGCGAGTGGCAGCGTATTCACCGCGAGAACAACGACGACCAAGAGTGGAAGGATCCATCTCATTTTCATGATCCGTCTGATTGCATTGCGCGCTCGCGGCGTTTCAGCTCATTCAACAGACCCAGAAGCGTCTCTCGTACTTTGGGTTCTGCGTCCACGGCAAGGTAACTGGATTTGGCTCGCCAGGTTTCGTAACCACCCAATGCATGTTGCTCGGGCGTTGGGAGGTAACCGTTGTATCCGTTGGCCAATTCGATCGTGAAAGTTGGTTGGAAGGGACTGGCTTTTTTGATCGCTAATCCGGTTTCCACGAAGGTTTCGCAGGGGCTGCTCACGATGGCTAGATCGCCGATTCGGATGGCTTGTAACTTGACCGTGACGGTGTCCGGGTAGTCGACTAAGTCAAGCGTTTCGTTGGCGTAGATCAAGCGTCGGTCTGACCAAGGACCCGAGCCGGCTTCGGCGATCAAGTTCTTGGCTCGAGTGATGTCTTCTTCGGTGGGGTGGCGAACACCAAGTTCCAACTCGGTTTCCAGCATGTCGATGCTCACCCAGTCTTCCATGACCGTGCGTTGGTGGGCGACCATGGCGGAGGTCGCCACATCGTTGGCGACCACTCGAATTTGTTCGAATGGCTCTTGCCGGGGATGGCCTTCGAAGAAGTTGACGTTGTTGATGTCACCACTGGTGCCGTTGGTCATGGTGACAACCACGGGTGACCGAGCGTCGTCGCTTTCAAGCATTTGTGTGACCTGCCGCGCGAATTCACCGAAGTAGTCCGCAGAAAGTGATTCCGATGGCACGCCGCCGACATAGTGCAGCGAATAGTTGCCCCAAACGGCGATGGGTTGACCCTCGAGATCTTGCACGCTGAGCACGGGGATCTCCGGATCAATGGGCCCCGCGGGGCGCAACAGCGTGGGGCTGTTGGCGCTGGGATTCATACGGACTCGATCGGTCCCCTCATCAAATGGGTCTGTAATCGCAGTGCCGGGCCGAAGGAACCATCTGCGGTTGAAGACTTGGCGGGGATTGTTGCCCACCGCCCAGCCCACCTTGGCGGGCTTCAATCGCGAATGAGCCTGGACAATTCCCTTCGCGATTTGTTGAGTCAGGAACGGGATGTAATCGTGTTGAACCTCGCTTTGAAATGTGGGTGCCACTGACACAGCCGTGTGCGTGTGCGTCGCGGAACAAAGCATGTGATCGGTTCGAATGCCGGTTGCTTCAGAGGCAATCGTCTTGGCTTCGTCGTAGATCTCACGCGGGATCATGCAGCTGTCACAGGTGACCAACGCGATGCTGGTTTCTCCGTTATCGAGAACCAAACAACGTGCGTGCAATGGATCGTGTGCGCGAATTGCTTCTCGATGAGTCATGCTGCCGGAGGAGCTGACCGGGAATGACTCCGGCGTGATATCGATCGCCACCGCCCCGGCACGAAATTGTTTAGGCATTTCGTCGGCTACGCCGTGGGGCCGTGTGAGAGCGGCGAAGATCACGCCGAGCACCACGCCAAAGATCACCAATGAGCATGGCAAAGAGTCCATGCATCGTTGCCCTGTTCGCTCGCAGTTCATCCTCATCATCGACCTCGCATTCCAACAATGGACAGTCTCTCGTCAACCTCTCATCAACGAGGAGCCATGCTAACCTTTCTTCAAGGCCGAGGAGGGTTTCCGAGTCAATCAGAGTCCTCTGATTGCGAACGTTTTTGAGGCGGCGGCTTCGGACCTTGATATTGGTAGTAGGTGCACTCGATCCGGCCGTTGTAAAGTTTTCGCCGGCGATTTGCTTTGCGTCCGATCGCTCGTTCCAGATGCGGGTAGGCGGTCAGAAAGTAGTGCGACCAAGTCGGGAGTTTTTCAAACAAGTCGGGCAGTGATTCGTAGAGAGCGTCCAGTTCTTGGTCTTCTTGGCTATCGCCGCCGTATCCTGGAAACCCGCTGTCGTCATGACGTGAAGACGGGCCCGAACCGATGCGTTGCCCGTATGGCGGGTTGGTGATCAAACAGCCGTATTGCCTTTTACTACTGATCTTGGCCGCCGGCATGGCCTGAAAGTGAATGTCATCTTGCACACCCGCGCGAACCGCGTTGTCTCTTGCTGCCGTTAGGACTCGGCCGTTGATATCGCTGGCAAGGATTTTCTCCTCCAACGCGGGAAGAGCTTGAGCTGCCGCCGTGGTTCGGCAATCCGACCAGAGTTCGTCGGAATAGTCCGGCCAATCCTGGCAAGCAAATTCGCGATCCAGTCCAGGTGCCATGTTTCGACCGATACGAGCCGCCTCGATGGGAATCGTGCCACTGCCGCAAAAGGGATCGATCATGGCTTTGCCGGACCGCCAGTAGCTGAGCATGACCATGGCTGAAGCCAGTGTTTCTTTCAGCGGCGCCGCAGAGATGTGTGTCCGATAACCACGACGGTGCAGGCTGCGTCCGGTGGTGTCGACGGTCAACGTGGCGACGTCTTTCAAAATGGACACGTCGACTTTGTAGAGAGGTCCGGTTTCCGGCAGTTGCTGGGTGCCGTGGTCGCGCATCATCGCATCGACGATGGCACGTTTGACGCTGCGTTGGCACGCAGGAACGCTGGTCAGAGTGGATTTGATCGAACGGCCGGTGACGGGAAACGCGGCGTCGACCGGCATCAGTCGACCCCAGGCGATGTTTCGAGTTGTTTCAAACAAGGCGTCGAAGTCACCAGCAGGAAATTCACCGACCTGAATCAACACGCGGTCCGCGGTTCGCAACCAAAGATTGGCTCGACAGATCATTTCTCGAGTCCCGCGAAACGAGACTCTTCCCGTGTCGCTGATGCTGGCTTCGATGTCGATGCCTTTCAGTTCTCGTTTGACTACCGCTTCGAGTCCAAACGCACAGGGCACGATGAGATCGAACATCGGCTGATCGGAGGGCGGCTGGTCGGAAACGGGGGTGTCAGCGGTCATTGATTTACTCGGTTGAGTTTCCATCGTTGGTCGGACGCGGTCTAGGATGGCTCGGAGTTGGTGTGAAGATGGTTCGGGAATAGAGTTGCGTCCACACGGCAGCACACTGTAGCCGATCGTCTGGAAATTGCGTCTACACTGAGACGGGTTTCGTTTCTTCAACCTCCTCCTAGGGTCTGTCATGCGAAAGACTTTGGCGGTCTTGGCAAGTTTGTGGGTGTCCATTGCGTCAAGCAGCGGACAAGCTCCGTCCGCGACAGACCTACATTCGGACGACGGTGAACGACCCAATGTCATTTTGATTCTTGCGGACGATCTGGCGGTCGGCGATCTATCGCATCGAAACAATGGTCTGACAAGGACGCCCAATCTCGATCGGTTGGCTACCCAAAGTGTGCGGTTCCGGAATGCCTACAGCGGATCATGTGTTTGTGCACCAGCCAGAGCAGCCTTGCTGACCGGGCGTTATCCTCATCGCACCGGAGTGGTGACGCTGAACCAGGAACGCTATCCGGACTTGACTCGACTGCGAGCCGATGAAACCACCATCGCGAATGCGTTGAGCGACCGGGGATACGCAACCGGGTTGGTCGGCAAATGGCATTGCGGAATGGGAGAGAAATATCACCCGTTGCGTCGGGGTTTCGATGAATTTGCTGGGTTCATCGGTCCAAACACTTACAGGCGCTATCGCTTGGACGTGAACGGGATGGTGTCGGAGGCCAATGAGGGATATCTGACGGAAGAACTAACCGATCGAGCGGTAGATTTTGTCAGGCGTCATCAGGATCATCCGTTCTTTCTTCATCTCGCCCACTACGCACCGCATCGACCGTTGGAAGCCCCTGAGGAAGTGGTCCGTTTCTATCAAGAGCAGGGATTCGATGAATCCACTGCGACCATCTACGCGATGGTTGAGGTCATGGACCGCGGCATTGGCAAATTGCTTGACGAGCTGAAGCAGTTGAAACTCGATTCGCGCACACTGGTCATCTTCGCGAGTGACAATGGCCCTGATCCTCTCACGGGTGAACGTTTCAACGAAGGTCGTCGCGGAACGAAGTACCAGATTTACGAGGGAGGCATTCGAATTCCGCTGTTCTTGCGTTGGAGCGGAAAGATTGAACCAGGTGATCGAGACACGCCGGCTCATTTTGTCGACTTGTTCCCGACGATCGTCGAAGCTTGCCGTTTGGATTACGAAACAAGCTTGCTGCTTGATGGTGTGAGCCTACTTGGGCTGCTGGACGACAATTCTGTTCTCAGTCAGCGATCGTTGTTCTGGCAATGGAATCGCGGTTTGCCGAACTACACACACAATGCAGCCATCCGAGACGGCGGTTTCAAGCTTATCAGGCCGTACGTCACACGTACCGCGAATCCGAAAGACTCCCGGCAATCGCCTCAGTTGTTCGATCTCACCAAGGACGAAACTGAGCAAAATGATGTCTCGGCAAAGCATCCTCAACGCGTCAACGAAATGCTCCGTCAACTGGACCAATGGTCGAGGAATGTGGAACGAGATCGTGTCCGCAAATCGAAGGGGCGATAGCGGACGAGCGTGAAGGACGGACGCGGGAGCTTGCCATTGGCGGCCAAGTTTGCCGCGATCAGTGTGGATGTGATTGGTAGTGCTGACGCAAAATATCCTTGCCGTAATCGTTGCCGTTTGGTGTGCGGACAACGGTGTGGATGTGATCGCGAGTTGGCTCGGAGGTTCGGAAGGGAGCGACTCGCCGTTGGTGATCGAACTCGATCAGGATCACAGGGCTGTGCACGCGATAGTAGTAGACACTTTCGTCGGTCATTCCTCCGATCCACGCAAAATAGGTGTCGTTGAGATGTTCCTTGACCTCTGACATGCGAACTTTAGCATGACCTTCTCGCATATTGCCGACGTACTCGGCGATGAGATTCAGTAATGCCTGTCGTTGCGATTCGTTGAGCTTGGATCCGATGATCCCGGCATAGTCCAAGACGACGTTGTCTCGGTAGGCTTCAGTCAAATTGTTATTGCCATCTTTTCGGCTCATGAGAATCGCTTCGGACTGTTGATCCTTCGACAGCATCTGAATCAACTGCAACCCTTTTTCTTGTTCTTCCTGCAATACAATTGTGCCTTCGAACCGGCCCGAGTCGGCTTCGATCGGTTCGGAACCCATGAAAACGGGGCTCATCACGACTTGGTCACCAAGAACGAAGTAGTTGATGACGACATGGTGTCCGTCTAGTTGCCATCCCCAGGGTTTGGTTTCCGAAGGTTCACCCATGATGGTGATCCAGTAAAGCCACTCGTTGTACTCTTCAGGACGTTTCGCAAGCTCGCCAAGCGTTCCGTTTAGCTTCATGATGTCCTGCGTCTTCTTCAGACCCTTTGCGCTAAGACTTTGTTGAAGCATCGCGAAGGCGAGATCGCGTTGGGTTTCATTCATTTCTTCGAAACCAATGCCCTGACGGGGGCTGCGATGGCGATTGTCCCACTGTCGCCACTCGATGTCGTCCGCCGGGAATACGGTTCGTTTCCGCTGAGATTCGTCAAGCCCCTCAAGGAAGTCCCGAGCAGCATCGCGGACGGGCGCGGTTGAGACACCGGTTGATTCGATTCGAAACAATCCCTCAGAGGTGCCTTCCGATGTTCGAATGCCCCGAAACGGCATTTCGACGGACCGACCACCACGAGGCGGTTGTGCCACGGCATCGAAGGTGTTTACGCCAAGGAGAAAGCTTATTGCGACAAGTGTGTTGGATAGTTTGGGACGATACATCGAAAAGTCCTGTGTGAGTGAAGTGACAACGGCACTGTTGGGTGTCTTTGTAGCTCAATCCGTCTTCGAAGGGATTGAGCTTTGTAACAAGTGGTTGCGAGTCGTTGGGATCCGAGTCATCGAAAACAATGGAATGTATTAAATGACGATGTCTTTTCGGTTGTCGCCGCCAATCAGCAAACTCTCTGTGTTTATCAACATTTCCGATCAGCGAATCGGTGGATGACGGAGTCTCAGTGAGCGCGTACGACGTGTGGCCTGCTTGAGCAGGACCAACGCTCAAGTGGCGTTGCGAATTCGCTGACCGTTGATGTGAACACGTTTGACCTGTAGTGACTTGTTCAGCAAGATGATGTCGGCACGTTTTCCGGGGGTGAGACTGCCGACTTCCGCGTCGATCCCGGCACGCTCCGCGGGGGTGAGCGACGCCATTCGCACAACCTCATGCAGAGGAATGTTTGCGTTCCGATGCATCGTGCGAACCATGTGGTCCATGCCCATCACGCTGCTGGCCAAGGATCCTTCGGGTGCCCAACCGACATTGCCGTCATTAGTAAACCAAGAACCATTGGATTCGGGACCGAAGCGATAGCAACCCGGTGGCATGTCGAGCGCCCGGTTGCAATCAGTGACGAGGCACAACCGGTCGCTGCCCTTCATCTTCCAAGCGAAATGCAATAGCTCTGGGCTGAGGTGCATTCCATCGGCGATGACTTCGGTGCTCATCTCGGGATTGGACAGGACATATTCCAACATGCTTCCTCGCATCGGAAAACCAAAACGTTTTCGAACGGATGAAACGTTGCTCATCGCGCACCAGAAATGGTCCACGTGTCGCATGCCGTTCTTGAAAGCCGCGCCCATCTCATCCCAACTGGCGTTGGAATGCCCGCACGTGACCAAGCAGCCTTGCTGGGTTGCGTGCCGATAGAACGCAGAGGCTCCGGCGAGTTCCGCGGCGCAGGTCGCAATCTTGACGATCCCGGTTTTGAAGTACCGTCGGTACTCGGTTGACTTGGGGGCTCGGCAAACGGAATCATCGTGACAGCCGACCTTGTCTTTCGCGAAGTAAGGACCGTAGAGGTGAACGCCCGCGATCTTGCTGCCCATCGAAGCGTCCCAGTTGGTTCGCACCTCATCGCAAGCTGACAACATTGCATGAATTTGCTCGTCGGTGCCAGTGCTGGTCGTCGGGAACAAACACGTGGTCCCGTGTCGAGCGTGGGCCTGGCACACCGTCGCGATTGCTTCGGGCGAAGCGTCCATCACGTCGGCTCCGCCACCACCATGAATGTGAATGTCCACAAAGCCAGGCGAAATGAATCCACCTTTGACATCGACCATGTCCGCCGATTTGGGAACGCGAGATCGAGCTCGACCAACATAGACAATACGTTCGCCTCGGCAGAAAACAACGGCATCGGGAAGAACGCGGTCTGGCAAGATTGCCGTGCCATTGAAAAAGCAGATGGATCGCATGTGCGGAGCTTGGAGATTGTCGGAGGAAACAGAAAGCGAAGCCGCGGAGTCGCTATTGACCGGTGGCGGTGCATCGAAAAGGCCGTGCTCATTGTGAGCGTGCTTGCTTGTTCAGTGTTGTCCAAAGGAATGCACTGATTTTGCGTTTTCGATTGACTGTAACGGTTAGGAAGCCGATACGGGGAATGACGCAGCCGTGATAGGGGGAAGGATTCCGCTTCAGCGGCGCGTGTGTTTCAGGGAGTCGCCTGTGTCCTGCCGATTGTTGCCTGCCGTGATTGCGATGGTGCTATGTTGCACGTCGTTGCTGGCGCAGTCGTCTGGTTTGGTGATGACCACCAGCGGCGAATTGGCCTACGCCGCGAATGATCCGCCATATCGAGCGTACGCGTCTCTCACGGGACGGGCCGATGATCCGTCTCGAGTCCACACGGACTTGTTCGCGCCGATCATTGCAACACACGACGATCTTTTGTTTGCCGATGTGCGTGGTCAGTTTCTGTACGGGGGCGGAGCGGAAGGCAATCTCGGATTGGCGTACCGGCACATGTTTGGCGGAAGCCACATCGCGGGCGTGTATGGGTTCTACGACGTCAAAGAGTCCAAGAACGAAAACACGTTTAACCAGGCCACCTTGGGTGTGGAGTGTCTGAGCGATGTTTGGGAGATGCGTTGGAACGGCTATCTTCCCGAGGGCGGTTCGGCGCAAGCCGCCAATGCGACCGCGGTGATCTCGGCCGGCAACCTCGTTGTTCAAAACAATGTCGAACGGGCGTACTTCGGGACGGATGCCGAAATCGGTGTCTTGCTTTGGCGATTGCCGACTTGGTGCGATACAGAACTCAGAGGCTTCGCCGGAGGCTTTCACTTCGACACGAACTCACCCGCCGCGACGTCGATCGCGGGACCTCGGTTGCGAGCGGAAGTGCGTTCTTTTGACTTGCCGTTCTTGGCGATGGATTCGCGATTGACCGTGGGTCTTCAGTACCAACACGACAACGTTCGCGAATCGCAAACGTCCGCTACTTTTGGCGTTCGGATGCCGTTTGGGTTCGATCGAAACCGTCGGCGAAAGATGACCCGCATGGAACGGCGGATGACCGATGCCATCGTTCGCGATGTGGACGTCGTTTCGGAAGTCACGCCTGTTCCTGGCGGCAAAGAAATGGCACAGCACGCCAAATACGATTTCGAAATTGGTTCCGTCACCGTGGTGGATGCCAGAACCGAAGATCTGCAAACAGTTGTGGCTAACGCAACCACTGACTCTGTGATCATCAATGGAACGTACGGTGAGATCCGACTGTCGGATCCGATCGAGGTGCAAGACGGGCAGCAGTTGCTTGGGGGCGGGTTGCCCGTGAAAGGTGCGGTGACCGGCGTGGAAGCGATTTTTGGTTCCCCGGTGCGGCTTGTAGGAACGGATCCAGCGCGAGCTGTCATCCTAACGGCCGATCACAGCGTGATCTCAGGATTCGACATTCACGGTGGCCTTCACGGTATCTCCAGTGACCTTCCGGGTGGGCTGGACAACTTGGTCGACGTTCTGATCTTCAGCAACAATGTGACCGGAGCGGATGACAGCGGTTTCCGGTTTGGCGAATTGGATATCGACAGCGTCATCGCCCACAACCGAGCCACCGGCAACGGTGGACATGGTTTTGACGTCGAACTCAACGAAGGCGAATTCGTTCAGAACAACGCTTTGGGGAACGAAGGCAACGGATTTGACCTGTTCGACAACCACGGGACGGTGTCGCTCAATCGGTCCCTTCGCAACGAAGGTTTCGGATTCTTTGCCGACGATAACTCGGGTGATTTCAACTACAACGAATCCTATGAGAACGAACTCAGCGGATTTGACTTCCTGGATAACAACGGATCCATCGTTGGCAACTTGTCAGCGGACAATGGTTTGCAAGGTTACACGTTTGCCGCCAACAACGATTTGGTGGAAGACAACTGGGCGTTCGACAACGGATCGCTTGGCTTTGACTTTGACGACAACAACGGAACGATCCAAGACAACCTCGCCTTTGACAATGGCGATGTGGGCTTTGATTTCGCCGACAACTATGGCGATTTCCTAGACAACGTGGCGTCGGGGAACGGCCTGTACGGGTTCTCGTTCAACGACAACTTCGGCAACTTCCTTCGAAATGGAGCGGACTCCAACGACGACACCGGATTTGACTTCGTCGAAAACGCCATTGGTGGAACATTCTCGGACAACGTCGCCAATGACAACGGATCGTTCGGCTACGACGGCGTCAACAACGGAACGGCTAACAACAACACGGGTTCGGGCAATGGCGACGGAGGCAACACGTTCCCATGACGCCTTCGCAAACTCGATCCAATCGACATTCATCATGGACGGTGAGCTGGCTGGTCAGCCTGATGGCGGTCGCTTTGTGTACCAACATGACCATGGCGCAGAATCCGAAACCTTTGCCGGTTGGAAGGCTGCAAGCTCCAGTGACCAAGGAAGCTTTGGCAGTCCAGAATGAAAAATCGAACGACGAGCTAGATGACGAGGCCGCGCTCAAGGCGGACGCTCGTGTTGCAAGTCTGTTTGGCGATGTCAATCAAGTCAAAGACTTGCCGCCGGATCGTGAGCCGCTGGCGAATTCTCCGGCGGCCGATGCGGTGTTTCGCGAAGAGGCTTTGGGGCGACGCACGGCGGACATCGGCGATTTGCTCAGACGTTCCAAAGGGGCGCACGGAGTATCAATTCAAAACCGAACCCCCATCGTCAGTGACACTCGAGTCCGCGGGCAACGTGTGGGACAGGTGTTGGCATCCGGATCGTATTGGGCGCCTGCTCGAATGGATTTGGACACCATGATGAGCAAGATCGATTCGCGTTTGATCCAGGATTCGATCTTGATCAAAGGGCCGTATGCCAGCCGCTATGGGCCGGGGTTTCGGTTTGTCGACTTGGAGTTTTTGCAGTCGCCCCGTTACGAGAATGGTTACGAGGGACATGGCGCGACCAGCGGCACCTACAACACCAACGGCGAACAGTTTTATGGTCGGCAATCGTTTTGGGGTGGTGCCGAAGATTACGGGTTTCATCTGAGCTACGGTCATCGCACGGGTAACGATTATGAAACCGGACAAGATGGATTCTTCATTCCAGCGAGCTACAAGTCACGCGATTTGTTCGTGGCGTTCGGATTTGACTTGAATGAGAACGAACGAATTGAATGGAATGCGTTGCGACTGGATCAAACCGACGTGGAATTCCCCGGTTTGGTGACGGACCTGAACTTTCTGGTGACCGACGGATACGAAGTCACCTACGTCAACGAAGCTCCCGGCTTTGCGGACTACTTCACATCGGAGGTCTGGTACAACCGAACGCGATTCGAGGGCGACACAACGCGGCCGGGAAAGGCTCGGCAAATTCCAACTTTGGCCGACGCGTTCCAACCTTCGTTCCTGGGTGCGGACGACGGGTTCACCAACACCGATGGAGACGCTTTGTCGGCCGGGTATCGATTCGAGTCCACGTTCTTCAGTGAGGGTGCTCAGTGGTCGATCGGGACGGACCTGATTTATCTGAACCAGGAACTGAACGAGTACGACTTCTACGATCCAGATCCGAACGACAATAACTTCCCGATCCCACGCAGTGACTCGATCGACGTCGGACTATACGCCGAAAGAATCGTGCAGGCGACGGATGATCTGGTGCTCACCGCAGGCACGCGTATCGATGGCGTCTTCACCGATTCGAGGGATATCGTGCAGGGTGTCCCGGCTCCGCTCAGTGAACTCGAAGGCACAACGCTGGACAAAGAGTTTTTCTTGGGAGCGGCTTACCTGACCGCGAATCGAAATTTGGGTCGTGGTTGGATTGGCAGTGCCGGGATGGGATTCGCGATGCGGCAACCGACACTGACCGAAATGTACGCGGAGTACACGTTCATCGGCTCGTTGCAACGAGGACTGACGTTCTTGGATGGTGATCCGCTGCTGAGTTCAGAGAAGTTGTATCAGCTAGATCTTGGTGTGGAGTACAACGACGACCGGGTTCAGTTTGGCTTGCACGGACACCACGCGTGGGTGCAAGACTTCATCACCTACGATTTGTTTGATCCCGCCGGAACCATTGATGGTTTTCAGCAAGGCGCGTCGTTTGTGAATACCGACTTGGCGACTTTGATGGGTTTTGAAACCTACGGGCAAGTCGAGTTGTCGTCGATGCTGTCGCTGTTTGGGATCCTGACCTATGTCGAGGGCCGCGACCGTACACGCCTCGAACCGTCGCGACACACTGGTGATCCGTATCGCAGTGGCAACAGCACGGTGGATGCCGAACCGCTGCCGGGGATCGCGCCGATGGAAGCTCGCACTGGGGTTTTGATTCATGACCCGCGACCATCGGATCGTTGGGGAGTCGAGCTCGCTGCCCGCATCGTAGACAACCAAGACCGCGTCGCAACGACGCTACAGGAAATCGAGACGCCAGGCTTCACGGTCTATGACATTCGGGCCTATCGCCGTTTTGGAAGCTTGTTGGTCACGAGCGGTTTTGAGAATGTGACTGACAAGTTCTATCGCGAGCACATCGATTATCGGTCAGGGCTCGGCGTCTATCGGCCAGGGTTTGGCTTCTACGTGGGAGCCGAGTTGACGTACTGAGTCTGGATGGCCGAAGCGATTAGGCTTCGCCACAAACTCGGTTGCGACCGGAACGTTTGGCTTCATAGAGCTGGTTGTCGGCCGCTTCCAACAACTCATTGGTGGTCTTGGGTGACGATGGATTCATGACCGCGAATCCGAAGCTGGCGGAGATTGCCAGCGGGCCCGCGGCCGTTTCGAACGGTTCGCTGCAAATGACTTGGCGGCAGCGTTCCGCAATTTCGTGAGCTTCGTCGGAGCCGGTCGCCGCCAACACCATGCAGAATTCTTCACCGCCGTAACGGGCTAACAAATCGTCGACGCGGCAAATCGATTCGATACGTTTGCCAAAGGTTTGCAATACTTCGTCGCCCACCAAATGACCGTGCGTGTCATTGACTGATTTGAAGTGATCGATGTCCAGCATGACCACGGTCATTTCCAACTGTGAACGCATTGACCGAGAAATTTCGCGGCCGAGGGCTTCCAGCATGTACCGCTTGTTCAACGTCCCGGTCAGGGCGTCTCGGGTCAGCGCGTTGTAAACCGTTTCGTGATACTGCGTTTCGATGCTGTCCGCGGACAGGAAACGAAACAGGAAACTTCCGATGCGTACCGTGTCGCCGGTGTGGAGTTTGACATCGCCCTGAATTTCACGCTCGTTCACGAGTGTTCCGTTCGTGCTGTCGAGATCACGAACCACGTATCCATCGGCGTCGCGAATCAATCGGGCGTGACGACGCGAAACGCTGCTGTCAAACAGCGGCAAATCGGATTCAGGCGACCGACCGATTTGGAATTCGTCTTGTTCGAGTAGCATCATGCCATCGATGACATCCGGTGGGTAAATCTGGACCAAACAACATTCATCTTGTGTTGGCGCGGTCGAAGCAGTGGGCGTTTGACGCAACGTGGCTTCGGCGACGCATGCGGCGTCCGATTCCGATGAGCCGAAAGCGGGTGAACAAGCGGCGCCGGGACTGAACGAGGAAATGTCTGACATTGGAATCAGCGGGTACGGAGGGCGAATGACGGAACGAGAGAAAGAACGTTCCTGAACGACGGTGCATCCGAATCAAACATGGGTCACTCTGTGCTCAATCCGAGTCCACGTGGGTTGGCGAGTCAAAGGAGTTCGAGGTTTCAAATTCAGTGGTTCGGGTTGTGTCGTTTGTCAGGTCTGACTGGTCATGTGTGATCTGCTGAAGTCGTGCAGCCTGCTCTTCGGTGAGTTCACGTCGATCGATTTCGTTGTGGAAAGACCGTTGTTGTTTTTCGAGTTCCACGATCCGGGGCGTGTTGTCCGGCGATGAAGCGTCGTGAATCAAATGTTCCAGCAATTGCAACACATCGAGCAGCTCATCGTTGGAGAGCGAATCGTGGTCGTGAAGTACGTCAAACGCCGTGACGGCGTCTTCCGCGTGCTTGCGAGTTGAGTCGGAGAGTGAGCTCGCGTTGCGGTTCTCCAGTGAAACCAAGGCGAACTTGGTTTGCGCGTAACGTCGCATAGTTTGAGTCGTCATGTTCTCGCGAAGGAGTGACTCATATGTCTGCAGCGATCGATTCAGCAGTTGTTTGGCTCGCTCGGGTTGTTGCGATTCGCCATGAGACAAGAGCTGACCCAAGTTGTTTTCCGCGGTTGCCAAATTGATTCGGTAGAATCCGTCGCTGTCAGTCATCCGCCAAGCGTGTTCCAGCGATTCAATGGCGTCGTTGTAGTCGTCGGCCGCTGCTGCGGGTTGATGGCTCGCAACCCGTAGGTTTCCTCGCTGCAGCAAGGCATGTGCGAGAGATTGCAGAGTGTCGACTCGGTCAGGAGATTGCAGACATAGTCGTTGAAGATCGGTGATGAGTTCGGACCATGCATTGATTGCTGGTCCGTGTTGCTGTGCGAGTTGCAAACGCTCCGCTTGGCGCTGTTGAATGGTTTCATTCAGACGATGATCCGCCGCGGTGCCACGGAGCGACACCAAGGTGCGAGCGGACCGCACTGCGTTTTCGAAATCGGTTGGATCCCATTTCCTATCAGTTCCATCGCTGGACGTTTCAACGCTCATGCTTGCCAAGCGTTCGAGGGCGAGTTCGAGTCGAACCTTCGCCGAGACGACTTTGCAATGGAATGGCGATGGGATCGAGTCTTGCGTGTGCACGGAGTCTTCGCGAAACGCATTGCCGCGAGAGTTCAGCCAACGCCGGGCTGTTTGGATTTCTTGCCATGTCTGTGCGATCGATGTCTCGGAAGAAGCGAGCAACAATCGCCCGATCAACGCATTGATGCGTTCCAGTTGCAACTGAGTCAGGGGATCTGTTTTGGCATCAGCAGTGAGTGACGTGTTTCGAACGACAAGAGTTGAACGTTCGCCGATCGTTGACAGACGTTTTTCCGCGGCGGCGTATTGTTGTTGAGCCTCTTGGTGGTCTCCCGTCAGTCGGTGCAAGTCACCCAATCGCAGCCGAGCCCTGACTTCACCAAGGACCGCCAAAAGATCGCTGTGGTTGAACTGGGGGGAGATGCTCGATGCATGAAGGTTCTTTGATTCAACCAGGTTTTTTTGGAAGTCAGAAGCGATGGTGCTGTACTGCTGAATGGATTGTTGAATCAGCTCGTTCCGAATCGGTTCAAGTCCCGGATAGAACTGCAACGAACCACTGAGTTCGACCAACCAAGTGTCCGTGGTTTCGAGCACTTCACCGAGTTGCTGAATCGTCTCTTGATGGGCTCGCTCCGCCTCCATGCGAGCCATTTTTTCCGCCTGGTGTGAACGGTGAATGACAAATCCAAAGACAAGCGATGACAGCATCAGCAACAAGATCGATGCGGTGGCGGTTGCTGTGATGCCCTGGTGATATCGACACCAGCGAACGCCGCGTTCCCAGAGGTTTTCTTGATGAACGCTGACAGAATCACCAGCGATGAATAGGCGGACGTCACCGGCGAGCGACGCGGCATCCGCGTAGCGATCAAACGGCGATGCCGACATGGCCTTGCGAACGATCGAAAGAAGCGGCGCGGGTGTGAGCGGCTGGACGGTCCGCAGATCGGGGGCATCGCCACGGGCGACCTGTTCGAGAATCCGCTCGACTCGTTGACCGTGATAGGGACTTCGCCCCGCGACGAGTGTGTAAAGGATCACGCCAAGCGAATAGAGATCCGAACATGAACTGATTCGCGAGATTTCTCCGCGTGCTTGTTCCGGTGACATGTAAGCCGGCGTGCCAACGATTGTTCCATCGGGCTCGATGAGCGTCGACACATCGGCGTGCCCGCTGGGTTGGTTCCGTGTCTTTGAGGAACGATTGTTATCGGGGCTTTGCGAACCATCTTGCTTGGACGACTGTGCCAACCCCCAATCCAGGACCACGGTCTCACCGAAGTCACTGATCATGACGTTGGATGGTTTCAGGTCTCTGTGGACGACGCCGCGTTGATGGGCATACGCGACCGCATGGCAAACATCCACAAAACGCTGAAGAAGTGGTTCCAGCGAATAGCCGAACTGGAACGACGTCTGTTTACCGTGGGAATGGTTGCGATGGTGTTGCTTGAGGAAGTCGCTCAGCGTCATCCCGTCCAGCAGTTTCATCACATAGAACGCATTCTGCCGATCGCCAAGTTCGTGCACCGGAACGATGCCGGGGTGTTGCAGTTGGCTGGTGACTTTGGCCTCGTGAAGGAAGCGTTGCCGTTCTTGTTCGGAGACATCTTGCGCGTCGCAAAATCGCTTGACGGCGACTTCACGGTCCAACTGTCGATCCAGCGCGCGGTCAACAATTCCCCAACCGCCTCGACCGACTTCCTCGAGACTCTCGTAGCGGGATGTTGGCGAGTCCGGTGATTGCTCGCGACGGGTGGTGGGCGAGTTGTTGTTCTTGTTCGAGGGCGAGCTCTTGTGAGATGTCCCGCCCAGTGTTTCGCCATCGAGTGAATGCTCGTCCGTTTCACGCCCGGATCTGGCCCGCGTTGATCGAGAACGGCTCTTGCGGAATCCAGCCGATGCATGGCTTCGATGACTGTCGCGAGAGTCATCTTTGCATTCGTCACCAAGGTTGCCGACGCTGAAGTTTCCGGTCGGTTCGCTGGGGTTGGAATGATGGACGGTCATGGTGGGGCCGTGATCGGCATTTCGAGTTGGGTTCGCTTCGCCAAACGTGAGGAACCCTAATTCCTGGGGTCCAAAGAACGATAGGTTGCTCAATGCTGACGACGGAAAACGGGGGCTCGGTGAGGGTGACTCCAGTTCGGTTGGTGGAGGTTTGTGTTGGTTGCAGCAATTGGTGGGCTGGATTGGGGCTGTTCGATTCAGCGGGCGAGTACTATTTTTGCCGCAAAATTTTCCTCCTCGTTTTGGTGTTCAAGCATGCTCGCGAAAGAAGTGAAGTCCGGTACGGTGGTGGTTCATGATGGCGATCCCGTGATGATCGTCGGCATTTCGGTCCAATCACCCTCCGCTCGTGGAGCCGCGACTTTGTATAAGTTCCGGGCTCGCAACGTGATGACTCGCAACAAAGTCGACATCACGTTGAAGGGAACCGACGTGCTTCAGGAAGCCGACTTCTCACGTCGTGACGTGCAGTTGATGTACACCGACGCGGACCACTTGCATGTGATGGACAAAGAGGACTTTCAGCAGTACGAAATCCCACTGGAAGACGCCGAGGAGCAGTTGCCTTACATCACCGAAGGGCTCGAGGGACTGCGAGCGTTGATCTACAACGACGCTTGTGTTGGTGTGGAAGTTCCCGCGACGGTCGAGCTGAACATCGCGCAGTGCGACCCGGGCGTGAAAGGAAACTCCGCCACGTCACGTACCAAGCCGGCAACAATGGAAACGGGTTTGGTGGTGCAGGTTCCGGAGTACATCAAAGAAGGTGAGCGACTGAAAATCGACAGTCGCACCGGCCAGTTTCTTTCGCGAGCATGATCGCTCGGCGAGTCAATCAACGCGCGGGTTCGGGGACGACCGTTGCTTGGCTGGAGTTGATCATGGAGGGGAAGTCCTGTTGCGGTTGCACCCAACCGGAAGAAGCTGAGCCGTCGGTTGGCGCGCCCTGCATTGGAGTGCCATCGCTAAACGTCGAGTCGTACGATTCGCTTCGTTCGCGATAGTGTTCTTCCATCATCTGCGAATTCCGGTCTTGAGCCTCCATGTACTTTTGGATCTCCGATTCCGGTTCGCCTTCGACAACGTTGTTGGCGACCGGAACGGTTTCAGGAACTGGTTCGGTGCATCCGAGGTTCAAACACAAGAGTCCGAGAAAACAGCCGGTCCATACCGTTCGCATTGAAGAAGCCCCCGGGGCACTGAAGGATGGGCATCGAAAGATTCAATGCTTCCACACATCATGCGCATGAAGTTATCGGAAGAAATCCAAAAAGGAGAAGAGACCGCATTGTGGTTGTGTCATTGGAAAACTTCAAGTTGTCCATTCGCAGCCTTCGGACGCGGGACGTCTTGCCGGATGCGGCGGAAAACACGGCAACTGAACGTGTTTTGGTCTCTTGGGGGAAACTTTTGAAATTTGAGCGTTTTCCTGATGGAAAAATTCGCTGGATTCCGCACTGGGTCTCAGATCAGCCCATTAACTCCAAGGGAATCCAATGTCAAACAACTTACGCCCCGCGTTTTCAGGATTGCTAATCGCCATCGCGATGTCCGTTTCGTCGTTCGGGCAAGACACCTTTCGTGCCGAATCTTTGGACCGATACCCCATCGCGAGAACGCAGGTGGTCCATGTCAGCGAAGTTTCGTGGCAACCGCTCAACCCGGCTCGAGGTGATAAGGCACCGAAGGCGGGGACGCTGTGGGGCGATCAGACCAAACCAGGTAAGTCGGGGTTCCTCGTCAAATTCTTGGATGGTTTCTCGTCGCCTCCTCATATCCACAACATCACCTATCGCGGTGTGGTCATCTCGGGAGGCCTGCACAACGACGACCCAGACGCAGAACCGATGTGGATGCCCGTGACATCCTATTGGACTCAACCAGCCGGGGAGGTTCACGTCACGGCCGCTCGCGGAAGCAGTGTGGCTTACGTCGAAATTCAGGAAGGTCCCTATCTTGTCATGCCGCCTGAAAAAGCCTTCGGAAATCAAGAACGCCCGTTGAATGTGGATGCGTCCAACATCGTTTGGTTGACGGCATCGGAGTCGGAGTGGATCGACGAGGCATCATTCAATTCGTCAGCCAGTGCGCCCGCGATTGCCTATCTGTGGCAGATCGCCAGTCAAGAAAATGACGACACGCCACCGGTAAGTTGTTCATTGGTACGGCTGCCCGCCGGATTCGAGGGAACCTTCGTCAATGAACAGGGAGCATTTCGGTCGGTGGTGATCCAGGGTGATGTCTCACTCGAGGGACATGATGTTCAGGGGCCCGAAACGCTTTCACCGGGAGCCTATTTCGGGTTTGAAGGCAAAGCATTTCAAACGGTTTCGGCATCGAAAGATGCAGTGGTTTACGTTCGCTCGGAAGGACCGTTCCGAATCGTACGGTAGCCATCAGGCTCGTTGAGCTTTGCCAGTCAATGATGGTTCGGCTTTCGGTAGCCGCCGGTCACGTCAATTCAACGCGAAGTCGTTGTTCAATCACCAAACGAGAATTACCGAAATGACATTTCACATCCGAGACAGCGTTTTCCTGATTACCGGAGCCAACCGAGGAATTGGCAAAGTGATTTTGGAGGCTGCACTTCAGCGAGGCGCTAAGAAAGTTTATGCCGCGGTGCGTGACGTGCAGACCGCGGAAGACTTGGTCGAGACGCACGGCGATCAAGTGATCCCGGTGCGACTTGATTTGAACGATCCCGGTTCCATCCGAGAGGCCGCGTTGGTTGCGAAGGACGTCAACGTCGTGGTCAACAACGCGGGTGTGTTGCAAGTTTGTTCCGCGTTTGCGGATGAAACCATCGAAACGTTGCAATATGAAATGGAAGCAAATGTGTACGGATTGATTCGAGTTGCACAGGCGTTTGCCCCCGTTTTGAAAGCCAACGGAGGTGGCGTTTTTGTGCAACTGAACAGTGTTGCTTCGCTCAATGCATCTCCTGACTTCGCCACGTACTGCGCGTCCAAGGCGGCGAGCTATTCCATCACTTTGGGATTGAGGAAATCGTTGCAGGAACAGGGCACTTTGGTGGTCAGTGCTCATCCCGGACCCATTCAAACAGACATGGGGAGGTCAGCGGGCTTTGCCGAGTTTGCTTCGCATCCGGAAATCGTCGCACCAGCAATCTTCGACGCGATCGAGCAAGGATATTTTCATGCTTGGATCGGTCCCTTGGCTGAATTGATCAGTGAGCCGTATCAGCCGTTTGTCGAGCAAATTCTAAGCGGCGATATGAAGCAACTTCGGGAGCAAGCCTTTGGTCTGTAGTCAGATCGCGGTTTGGGTTGATGAGCAAGCTTGTGATGAATGGATTGCAGGCAAGATTTCGAGACAGTTTGCAATCAAGTCAGGGTTACGGAATGAGTGTCGGGAATCAGACGCACAATATGACGAGAGTTCAAGGTCACCAGAAGTCGTATGTCTTGGTCGCGGTGTTGGCTCTTGTTGGATGCTTGATATGCTTCGATCGCATGTTGGCTGCGGAGAACGTAGGTCAGGCGACCGCATTGGTCGAAAAGGTTTCTGCGACGAATGCGATGGAATCGACCTCATGGGCCTTGATCGGATTGGTCGCGGTGATTGCCTTCGTGGCTGGATTTGTCCACAGTGGGATTGGCTTCGGATTTGGCATCGTCGCGATTGGCTTGATGCCCTTTGTGATCGACGCTCGGCAAACACATTTGCTGGTCAGCCTTTGTGCGGTTCCGGTACAGCTTGGGACGGTTTGGGCTTACCGCCGAGGAATCGTCTGGAGGCCGTTGCTGATTGCGTTGGCGGGAGCAACGATCGGTTTGCCGTTGGGGCTGTGGTTGTTCCATTCCATCAATTTGGATTGGCTGACGCGTGGGACAGGATTGGCGTTGCTGCTGATGATCGCCTACTCCTTTCGCAATCGCAGTCTGGCTCGCAAGCGAGTGGATGAGGCTAAATCCGGCGTGGAATCGTGCGATGAAGATGTCATGGAGACTGATCGCAACGACACCGCCACCGCCGGAGTTGGGATCGCATCGGGATTTTTGATGGGCGCGGTCACTATGCCAGGACCACCTGTCGTTGCTTACGCCTTGCAACAGGATTGGGACCAGGATCACTTCAAGGCGTTCGTGAACCAGTTTTTGCTGGCGTTGTCGGTCTTCAAGACGCTGGCTCTCTTTTTGACAGCCGATGTCTCACAACAGTCCGTGGTGGAGGCGTCTTTGGTGTTTCCGATGGCGTTGATTGGAATCGCCGTTGGAAAACGATTCAGCCAACGACTTTCCACCGGCGGATTTCGCAACATGGTGGCGATTGGCTTGTTGGTGGTCGCGATTTTGTTGATCGTGAAGGGAGCCGGGTGAGACGAGTTCGGAAGCGGCCCGTTCGGTCGCGGACTGGTCGGTTGCGGCCGGTCTATGCGAAATGGCGTGCGAAGTGGCCATACGAGATGACCATCCGTTGGCCGAAGCACGTCATCTCATGCGACTCACGATTAAAATTTGAAGATCCGGTTCCACGTTTCCATTCAAAGACCGAATGACATGAAATCCGAAGAAAGTCTCTTTGCTGAAGCGATTGAACTGCCAACTCAAGAGCGGAAGGCATATTTGGATCGGGTTTGCGAGGCTGATTCGTCGTTGCGGGAACGGATGGAGCGGTTGTTGCTCGCGCACGAGCAGACCGACCCTTTGCTTGACTTCGAGGAGTCGGCGGAGGACGGCGCTTCGGATCGGTTGAATGTTGATGTCGGCCAAGACATCGGGCCCTATCGATTGCTGCAGAAGTTGGGTGAAGGTGGTTTCGGTGTCGTCTTCATGGCGGAACAGCGTGCTCCCGTTCGGCGGCAGGTGGCATTGAAGGTCATCAAACCGGGAATGGATTCTCGCTCCGTGGTTGCACGGTTCGAAGCGGAACGCCAAGCCTTGGCAATGATGGACCATCCGAACATCGCCAAAGTATTCGACGGTGGGACGGTCTCCGATAGCAATTCGGGTTCCTCAGTCCAACGCCCCTATTTTGTGATGGAGTTGGTTCGCGGCGTGCCCATCACCGAGTACTGCGACGCCAACTCGTTGTCTACCGCGGAACGCATGCAATTGTTTGTGTCCGTCTGCAATGCCGTTCATCATGCTCATCAAAAAGGCATCATTCACCGGGATATTAAACCGTCCAACGTGATGGTTACGCTTCACGATGGCGAGCCTGTCGTAAAAGTCATCGATTTCGGCATCGCGAAAGCACTGCATCAGCGATTGACCGAAAAAACTTTGTTCACTCAGTACGGGATGATGGTGGGAACGCCGCAGTACATGAGTCCGGAGCAAGCGGAATTCAGTGGGTTGGATGTTGACACTCGAAGCGACGTTTACTCGTTGGCCGTGTTGCTCTATGAGTTGATGACTGGTACCACGCCCTTGGAAGCGAAGTCGCTGCGGACGGCGGGGTATCAAGAGCTGCAGCGGATGATCCGTGAAGAGGAGCCACCAAAGCCAAGCCAACGAGTGAGTTCATCGGGGGCAAAGTTGACGGTGTTGGCAAAGCATCGCAGTGTCAGTCCGAGTCAGCTGCCGCGTGAGATCAGCGGGGATCTCGATTGGATCGTCATGAACGGCCTGGAAAAGGATCGTCGGCGACGTTACGACACGGCCAGTGATTTTGCAGCCGACATTCGGCGAGCTTTAAAAGATGAGCCGGTGCACGCGGGACCGCCTTCTGCTCTTTATCGTACCAAGAAGTTCTTGCTGCGACATCGTTCGCAAGTGTTTGCTGCCGCCTTGTTGTTGGCGGTTGTTGGTCTGGTCGGCGGTGCGGCTTGGCAAACCCAACGGCTGAGAAAGGCGACGCAGCAGCAAAACGATTCACAACTGTCGCGGGCCGTGGACGATGCAACCGCGATGTTGTTGTCAGTCAATGATTCGACTCCGACCGATGATCGTTGGGACGGCACGGACTTGTTGGTCTCTCGCGTACGCGAATTGTCGCTCACGACTCAGGTGAGTGCAGTGACCGCTCAACGAACACATCGGTTTTTGAAACGCTATGAAGCGGCACGTCGAGATCGCGAATTTGTTCTGGCGATGGAAGAGTTGCTGGTGCAGCGTGCCACGCAGAATGATCTTGCGAGTTGGACTGCCATGGAAACGGAGTTTCGAGAGGTTCTTCGTCAGCGAGGTTATGATGTGGATCGGGAGTCACCTGCGGACTTGGGAGAGCGTATCCATGATGATCCGACCAACGTCAAACTGACCGATGCATTGGAATTGTGGATCGGAACGCGACAGCATCTGGCGGATCTGGGAGGTCCCGCATTGACCTCGGAGGAGAAGCAGACTTGGATCGATGCGATGTGCGTTTCGGATCCTGACCCGCTGCGTGCCGTGATCCGGCAAATAGTTTATTCGACCGAGTCGAAAGAATTGGCTTCTTTGGACAATGCTGTTACCGAGAGTGATTTGACGCAGGCGTGCGCTCGCAAGCTGTCGTGGTTGTCGGAGTCGTATGCGAAGGTGGGGGATCCTTCGCGATCAGAAGAAGTCTTGCGTTTTGCGTTGGCTCGATACCCTGATGACCTGATGTTGAACTTCGAGCACGCCCAATCACTGATGGGTGAAGAACAATGGGAACGTGCCATTCGTTATCTGATGCGCTGCACCGCGATTCGACCGGAGATTCCGGGGGTGTGGGAAACGTTGGCGGAAGCTTTACGCCAAAATGGTGAACTGGATGCGGCGGAACATGCCTTGCAGGTTGCCGTCGATTGCCGATCGGATTCGTTTCCGTCCAGTCAGGCGATCTCAGTGCGTGATCAAGGTTAAACTGGTTCGGGGCGGTTGATGTTCGCTGTTTTGACGAGTGCATTGATGTGAATCAGATCACCGAAATTCTGGAAGCGTTGGAATCGGGAGATCAACAAGCCGCAACCGATTTGTTGCCGCTTGTGTACGACGAACTGCGACGACTCGCGGCGGCGAAGCTCCATCGTCAACGGCCTGACCACACGTTGCAGGCGACGGCATTGGTGCACGAAGCGTGGATGCGTTTGGTGGGGGACGATGAGGGAAACGCACACAAATGGAACTCACGGGGGCATTTCTTTGGTGCTGCCGCCGAAGCGATGCGGAGGATCCTGATCGATCACGCGCGAGCCAGTTCCGCCGACAAGCGTGGTGGAGGACGTCACGCGATTCAGTTGGAATCGTGGAATCATCCAGCGGCATCAGAACCCGAAAAACTGTTGATGCTTGATGAAGCGTTGGGCCGGTTGGAAGAGCAAGACGCGGTGAAAGCCGAGTTGGTCAAACTGCGTTTTTTCGCGGGCCTGACGATCAAAGAAGCCGCTGCCGCGTTGGATTTGTCGACCGCCAGTTGCGAGCGATATTGGGCTTACGCGCGGGCTTGGTTGAAAGCGGAGCTGGAAGATTGACGTCGTCGCGTCGAGCCTTCGCCTTTAAAAAATCACGGACGCTGTCCATCACGCGCTCGCTGCATTGCCCGTTGTTGATCAAGGATGGCTCGTTCGAATGGTGACACCCGATCGCTCGGGCGGTATTGTTGTTGCAGTTGTTCGTCTGGAACAATCGGTGTCACGCTGCCTTGATTTTGCATCGCACGGGCGGACTGAAAGACGTCGATGGTTTGGTCTCTCAGCTCGGGGCCAGGTGGCAAGAGGAACCGGCCGATGCCTTTGCCTTGCATATTGATGTCTTCGATCCGATTGTTGCCACGAGCAGTTCGGTCAATTGCGACGGATTGAACTCGCCATTCGTGAACAACGATTTCGTACCGCGGTTGCGCCGGGATCGAACGTCGGGTCTCTCGAGTGACCCATTGTCCGTCGGGTGAGAGAAGTTCGTAGGTTTCGACCCACTCGTACCCCGCATCGCGTCGTAGTTTGACGGACTCCGTTTCGCCAGGAGCCAAACGGAACGTCTTCGTCAGCCCGGCTTGACGCGAATCCGACAGTGTGACATTCACATCGCGTTCACTGCTATTCGTGAATTGTATGTTGGCGGGTGCCAAGTCCGGCAAAGGCACTCGGCGAGAGTCGACCGGGACGGGCCCGGGATTCAGTGGGATCGGCGACACGGGAACGGGACCAAGCGGCAAATCAAAGCCTGTCCATCCAAGCGACGGTGCCGGGCCAAACTGAGGCAAGCCAAATCCGCCATAGTTTGAATGCCCCCACACCACTCCATTGACCAGCGGACCTGCCCATTCCACGTAGCCGCCAGCCCAAGGGCCGTAGACGGGGCCAGCAATTGGGCCGAGACCCGCGGGACGCACGAACCGATACGACGATTGTGGGAAAGGAACGAAGTCATCCAGGTCGGCGTACAAGAAGTTCCCAAAACCACTGCGTGGGAATTTAAGGACTCTGGCCAAGAACGTGTTGTAGTAACCTAGGAAGCGCCGATCCGGCGTATCGAAACGTCGGTCCCTGGAGTAGACGATTTGCTGGCCGTCACCGTGACGGTAGATCAAACGGCCGCGGCGAAGGGAGATGCGACCCGTGACAACGCCGTTGGGTTCGACGAGGTCGTATTCATCCGATGGGTTGTCTCCTGGACGGCCACGATACGAATCACCTCGGCGATCGCCCGGTCGGAAAGGAGGTTGGCCAAAGACGTTGCTCGAAAGCGTCAACATCAGTAGAGTCGTCGCGATCCATGTGAACGACGCTCGTCGCTTCAGCAGTTCCGTCCCGCCGAGAGTTGTCGATTCCAACGTTTGTTGATGGAAGCTTCGCATCGTCATGTCCGCCGATTCAGAAGGTTCTGACCAGAAACGCGGTGTCCGACCGCCGGTTCATCGTACCAAGCGGAAGCGTTCGTGCGAGGCGGAAATTTGCAGACGAATCAGGCTTCGTCGCGGGCGTCCGATGTATCGAGCAACCGTCGGTAGACTCCGGCCACGCCATTGGCCATCGTGTGATCGCTGAAGTATTGATGGTGTCTCGTGACGGCCAAGTCCGACATGGATTGCCAATCATATTGCCCGGTGACCAAAGCTTCGATTTGTTCGGCGAGCGAGATGGGATCGCGAGGATTCGCGAGCAGACCTTCCTTGCCGTGGCGAATAGCTTCCGGCGTGCCTTCCACCGAAGTGGCGATGATCGGTGTTCCCGCAGCCATGGCTTCCAACACGACCATTGGCAACCCTTCTCCGTAGAGGCTGGGCAGCACCATCGCGTCCAATCGAGCGAGCTCGGACGGAACGTCTTCGGTGAACCCCACCCAATTGATCAAGTCTCCAACACCGAGGTCGCTGATTTGCGAGTCAATCTGTTGGCGATAGTCGTCTGTCTCGAATGGGCCGATGCACCGCAAAGTGACTTCGGTACCGCGACGGCGAAGTTCCGCCAGCGAATCCAAAACCACTTCCAAGCCTTTCCGCGGACGCATCAATGCGATCATCCCGATTGTCCATCGTGAGCCGACGGACGGAATGCTGTGATGCGGAGGATGGATCGCGGGGACTCCATTGTGCACGACCGTGACTTGGTCTGCGCCGAAACCTTGTTGAATGGTGTCTTCGCGAAGACTGTTGGAGACCGTGATCAGATGGGAGCAGTTGTTGAGCGATCGTCGTTCGATCCAGGCGTTGATGCGATTGGCCCAAGCTCGTTCGCAATCACGGCCGGCGGGACTGTGAACGTGGTAGACCCAAGGTTTGCCGGACCAGCGAGATGCCATGGACGCCAACATGGCCGTGCGAGGTGTGTGCGCATGTAGCAACTCATATTCGCCTTCAGCGATGACCCGGCAAAGTCGTTTCGCGGCGGTCCAATCCAAGCGATTCCGCATCGGCACTCGGTGGCATTGTCCCCAGGTTTCGCCGGGGATGCCCGATTGACGTTCCTCCAGCATGTCCGCGAAGCGACCAGGTTTGACGCATGCGAAGTCTGCCGTGACATTCAGTTCCGGCAAGCATCGCCCCAGGTGCGATTGCACGCGTTCGGCACCGGAGAAATGCTCGCCATTGACCAGATGCAGCACGCGGATGGCTCGAAGCTCTGGCGAACTGCCAGTCGCGGTGACGTGTGTCACCGGTGCTGCGGGAGCGACAGCCGACGGTTCCATGCCGGAGATGGAGGGAACCGGAGAAGGCACGGCGGTTGGAAATGCGTTGTCGGTGGAGGCTTGCATGGGGGCGTATCGGCGTTGTCGGTCGGTAATTCGCTGATGGCGGATCGAGACCTCACGTGACGATCTGGCACCTTGTCGCGATGGGCCTTCGCGGCGTTGGTTCCGGTCGTTTCGAACGTTGACCAAGGGGATCCGTCTTGGCCACATCCGATGGGGAAGTCTCGAAGCGAGCTTTTTCAATTTTGTGTCACGGACGAACCCCGTGACCCCAGCGAATGTTCGGGATCTTAAGCATTGCGCGGTACTTCGCCGGTTGTGCGGGTGGCGACGGTTGCGTGAGCAGGACCCTGGGGCAAACGGCGTGATTCGGCTAAGTTCTGTGCTGAAAATTCATCGTTTCATTCCCCGACCCCCACCCACTCAACCTCGCTGCTGTCCCCATGAATTCCTCCATCGTTTTGTTGCCCGGCGACGGGATCGGACCTGAAATTGTCGAACAAGCTCGTTTGGTTTTGGCCAAAGTTGCGGAACGATTCGGGCACACCTTCGATTTCAGCTCGCACCTGATCGGCGGAATTGCAATCGACGAGACCGGCGACCCACTTCCCCAAGCGACCGTGGACGCCTGCCGAGGTGCCGGAGCGATTTTGCTGGGAGCCGTCGGTGGCCCCAAATGGGACGACCCGTCCGCCAAGACGCGACCCGAAGCCGGTCTGTTGAAAATCCGCAAAGAACTGGGACTGTTCGCCAACCTACGTCCCATCAAGTTGTTCGATGAGCTGGCCGACGCATCGCCTTTGCGTGCGGACATCGTCAAAGGGACCGACATCCTATTCTTCCGCGAACTGACCGGCGGGATCTACTTCGGTGAGTCGGGGACCTCCGGCAGTGGCGAAGAAGAGTCTGCCTATCAGTCGATGACCTATTCGGTCGGCGAAGTGAAACGGATCGTGCGGATGGCAGCTCAAGCCGCACGAGGCCGATCGAACCGATTGACCAGTGTCGATAAAGCCAACGTGCTCGAACCCAGTCGTCTGTGGCGCCGCGTCGCCGCTGACGTGATGGCAAACGAGTTTCCTGACGTTCAGTACGACGTGGTTTTGGTCGACGCGATGGCCATGCACTTGATCAATCGTCCGTCAGAGTTCGATGTGGTGGTCACCGGCAACATGTTCGGCGACATTTTGACTGACGAAGCTTCTATGTTGCCCGGTTCGCTCGGGATGCTTCCAAGTGCATCGCTGGGTGATGATGGCCCAGGGTTGTATGAACCGATTCACGGATCGGCGCCGGACATTGCCGGCAAAGGCATCGCCAACCCGCTCGCGACGATTTTGGCCGCCGCGATGATGCTTCGTCATTCGTTGGGGCTGGCCGATGAAGCCGACGCGATTGAGAAAGCCGTTGCCGCCGTCATCACCGATGGGTTGCGAACACCCGATTTGGCTCGTGGTGACCAGTCCAAGAGCGTTTCGACCGAAGAAATGGGTGCCGCGGTCGTCGCGAAATTGGCGTCCTAGGTTCGTCGGGTAGCGAGTCGCCGGTGTAGGTCCGGTTCCACCGTACGCCTGCCTGCCGATGTAGGTCCGGTTCCACCGTAAGCCTGCCTGCCGATGTAGGTCCGGTTCCACCGGACTTCTACAAACCCACTCCAATACCAATTAAGTATCGCCAGCCAGCATTCACCCAGCTCGACTCCCTGGCTGGCGTCACAGGCTGGTATAGAATTGGGCAGCTTTCTCAGTCCAAGTCTCCTTCGATCGAAGTTCACCTTGCCTGATATCACCACCTTCATTCTGATCGCGGTCATCCTCGCGGCGCTTGGCATCGCAACATTGGTTGCGGCGCTCCTGGGTCGCACGGATTCCGTCTCGGTGGACGCCGCGATTGTGAAGCGTTTCCGTTCGAAGCTGCGTGTGTGGTGGACGATGGTCGCAATCTTTGTGATCGGATCCTTGATCCATCGCATTGGTTTGGTGGTTTTGTTTTCGATGGTGTCGTTTTGGGCGTTGCGAGAGTTCATCTCCATGACGCCCACGCGACGTGGTGACCATCGCACGTTGTTTTGGATCTTCTTCATCTTCACGCCGCTGCAGTACATCCTGATCGGGCTGGGAGATGACTACTATCCGTTCTACAGCATCATGATTCCCGTTTACGCCAGCCTATTCATTCCGGCTCGTGCCGCGATTGCTGGGGACGCGAAACGATTCTTGGAACGGTGCGCGAAGATCCAAGCCGGGTTGTTGGTGTGTGTGTACTCGCTGTCGCACGCACCGGCGCTGTTGGATCTGCAATTGGTGCGAACCGGCGGTGAAGCTTGGAAAGGCAGCAACGTGAACCTACTGATGTTCTTCGTTCTGATCGCTCAGTTGTCGCTGACGTTGGAACGTGTTTGGAGCAACGTTGCCGGCAAACATGTGATCGCGCCGGAGATCAATGCGTCGCGTACCTGGGAAGGCGTTCTGGGGTCGATGATGTCGACCGGAATCATCGCGGCGTTGTTGCGTTGGGCCACGCCATTCTTTTGGTGGGAAGCGTTGTTGATGGGCGTCGTTGTCACCGCGATGGCGAGCATGGGAACGTTGACGATGAGCGCGATCAAACGCGACCGGGGTGTGACGGATACCGGGACACTGGTCCAAGGCCATGCCGGTGTGCTGGACCAAATCGACAACATTTGCTTTGCGGCGCCGATCTTCTATCACGTCACCCGTTTCTTCTTCACTTGATTCCCGCGGCCGGGCAACGAACGCTCGTCGCCATATTTTGATTGAGCCAAGGCATGCAACTCGTCATCAGTTCCAGTCTTCATCCCACCAGTCGCAGTCGAATTCTGGCTCGCTCCGTCGCGGAACGTCTGCGTTCGCAAGACCGCGAAGTGGAGGTCTTTGATCTATCGCAGCAAGTGCTGCCACCTTGTGACGGTGCCACCGCCTATGGCGACGAGAACGTGATTGCTTTGGCGGAATTGATTCGCGAAGCCGACGCGATCTATGTGGCGTCGCCGGTCTACAACTACGACGTCAATGCTGCCATCAAAAACGCCGTCGAGCTGACCGGAAAGGCTTGGACCGGCAAGACCGTGGCGTTGTTGTTGGCCGCTGGTGGACAGGGAAGCTACATGTCCGCCATGGGATTGGCCAACAGTTTGATGCTGGATTTTCGCTGCGTGATTGTGCCGCGATTTGTGTACGCGACTGGCGAATCGTTTGAAGGTGACTCCTTGGCCGACGAAGAAATCGCCCGCCGAGTGGATACGCTGGTGGCCGAAACGCTGAAGCTCAGCGACGCATTGGCAAATTGATCAGCCGAACCGCAGTTCTTTGTCAGGCGTTTGCCCCGATTCGCGTTTACGCTGATAAATGCCCAGTTTCTGCAGCGTCAGCAACGACACGTAGGCTGGGTTGAGATAGAGGTAGCGTCGCCACAGACGGCCTGGTTCTCGCGTGAGTCGAAAGAACCACTCGAGCCCGTTTTTCTGCATCCACGGCGGCGCTTGTTCGAGCATCCCGGCGTGGAACGCAAAGGCGGCTCCCACGGCAATCAACGGCATGGAGAGATGTTCTCGCATCTCGTAGGCAAAGATCTCCTGCCGCGGGCAGCCCAAGCCAACGAAACACATCTGCGCGCCGCTTTCGCGAATTTCCGCTGCCAGTTCGTCGCGTTCCTGCTCGTTGATTTGTCGGAATGCCGAGGCTCGTTTGCCGACGATCCGCAGTCCCTCGAACCGCTCGCCGAGTCGTTCTGCGAATTGCGTCAACATCTCTTCGGTGGCACCGAACAAGAAGATTGGCACATCCTGTTTGGCCGCCTCTTTGCACAATCGCAACGTGAGTTCGGGGCCATAGACGCGATCCTGCAGCGGAGGTCCGTCGAAGCTTTTCTTGTGCAATCGGTTGAGCGCCCATCGCACGGGTTGCCCGTCCGGACACACCAAATCGAATTGGTTCAAACGATAGTGGTGTTCTCGATCGAGGACGCCCGTCATCACGCCGTGAACCGCCAACGCCGTGACGGCCATCGGAGAATGGTTCTTCGCGGCGGTGATGATCCGGTTCACGGCGGCTTCGTAGTCAATCGCATTGACGCCGATGCCCAAGACGTTGTGTTGTCCGTAGTCCAACATGGAATTCAAGTGGTTTCGGGTTGATGTGTTGCAGTTTGTGCCATCGCCAGCGTTTCGGTTTGTTCTTGCATGGTCAGCACGTTGAATTCGTTTGCAAATTTTCCGAGTGCCCAACGCATGAACGAGAGTTTCGCATCGCGAGACATCTTCATACCGGGGAAATAGGCCATGTCCGCATCGTCTTCGCATCCTAAGAAGTCAGGTGGATGCAGCAGCAACGATGGTGCGGTTCCGGTCCAGCGACAAAGGTTGAGTGCTGAGGCGAAATAGAGTTTGGCCAAGGTCACGCTGAACGTTGCGAGGAACGTGACGTAACTGAAGTGAATGGGAGTTCGCAGGAACGGAAGCGTCGAAACAGGGATTTCCCGCAGATGGTGCGTTTGGCCGTCGACTTGTTCCTGGCGAACGAACGGACGGTTGGGGTTTCGCATCGCATCGAAGCCACCATAGAGCTTCTTTGCTTTTTCCCGTTCCTCGCCTTGCAAGTTGGTTCGCGCCAAGAAGACCGCTCGAGCGATGGGAGCCATGGAGGTGGGGAAGATGGACGCGTCATACGAGTAATCGTTGCGAATCAAAACTCGCAGAACCTCCGTCGGGCAACTGAACCCTGGTCCTCGAAAGCCAACCGGGCGGGCGCCAAACCGAGATGAAATTCGATCGTGCGTGGTCATGATCTCCGATTGAATTTCGGAGTCGCTCATCGTGTGCATCCATGGCAAATGGTTCAGCGAATGGTTCGCCGGTTCCCAATGGCCCAGTTGGTCAAAATGGTGGATGGCATCGACATCGGTTTCATCGTCGAGATCGCGACCGACCAAGAACACGGTCAGCGGTAGATTCAATTCGCCAAGCAGATCCACGATCCTTTGCGTCGCCATCGGCAAATAGCTCGAGGCGGTCTTCCAGTCCGCATTGCCCGCGGCACGAAGGTACGCCCATTTGTTGTCGAGATCGATCGACAAGCTTCCAACAGGTTTGTTGCTCATTCGCCGTTCCCCGACATTTCGCGGGAGGCGGTGGGCTTGCGATTGCTAAGAGCGGATCGGATCGCTTGCAATGCACCGTCCGCGGAACGCTCGGGTGTGTAGTCACGAATGTCTTCCCGTGCTTGAACACGCATGTTCGCAATCGTTTCATCGCTCGCCGCGAGATAACGTTGCAGTGCACCGGAGAGACCGCTGATCGCATGCGCCGAGTTGGAATCGGATTCGTCAGCCAGCGGGTCGTATTGCCAACCGTTGCGACCGTCTTGAATCAGCGTGGTGACCGATTGGGCGTAGACGCTGCCAACAATCGGCATTCCCGCATGCATGCCTTCGTTAGTCACGAGCAGCCACTCATCGGCCAAGGTCGGAGCGATGATGGCACCGTGTTGACGCATCAATTCCGGCAATTCCGCGGCGGGGCGATTGCCCAAAACATGGATTGTGAGTTTGGGGTCCGGTTTGGCGATTGATTCGGTGGCCTGGCCGGAGGCGAGTCTTTCAAGTTCCGAACGACAGGGTCCGTCACCGACAAAGGTGATCTTCAGCGATTCGTTATAGGATGCGCAGAATTGGCTGGCTTGTTGAACCAGCGGCAGCACGCCTTTGCGTTGTGTCAGTTGCCCGATGCAAAGCAAACGCCGCCGCACGGAGCTTTCGTCACGCGGTGCGATTTCCTTGGCGATCGTTCGATCGTCCGCAGCGTATGGCAGGTGAAAAAGTTGTTCGGGACGTGCGCCCAGCGAAAGCAGATAGTCGCGGCATGACGGGCCGTTGTACGTGATGGCGTCCGCGGATCGGAGCAAACGTCGTCTGGCCCAACTTCTCATGCGACCACGACCTTGTTCGGTGTGTTCGCTCATGAAGGTTGCCAGCACCAGTCGTGCACCCGACCGTCGGCAATACCGGGCGGCCGCGAGCGAACGGGCACCGAGTTCGTGTGACACCACGACGTCCGGTGATAACCGTTTCAGTTGGCTGATCGTGTCATAGGGGACATGCACAAACAGTGGGTCATCAAAGCCCGCTTTGGCATGTCGCCAACGTCGACGAAGCGTGACCGTCTTTTGCACCTGCACCTGCAGTTCCGACCAATCCAATTCAAAGTTGCGATTGGGTTCGATCGGCGTGCTCAGCAAGATTTGAAAGTCACGGATGCGACGCGTGATCTCTTGCAGAACGCGAACCTGATACAGGGGAATGTAGTGCGTTAGAAAAACGACTTTCGCGTCGAGCCTGTCCGCTGAATTCAGAACTTCCGCAGGATGCGGTCGATCAGCCGAGGGCGATATGTCGCTGCCATCCATGACTGCATCCGTGGGAAGGTCACGTTTTGGAAAGGGCTGCGTTTCCTTCGGTGACGATGAATTGGAGTCTGAGTTGGATGGCAAAACGGCGGACATGTTTTGAATCTATTCGCCGCCACGCCCCGTAACGGGCACAACGACGGTTTGAGCGATGAGGCGTAGATCTTGGAACAAGCCCAATTGGTCGATGTAACGAAGATCCATCCGCATCCAATCGTCGAAGGTGACCGCTTTGGCTTTGTTGACTTGCCAAGTGCAAGTCAGGCCGGGGCGGACATCCAAGCGACGGCGATGCCATCGTTCACAGGCTCGGCTTTCATGCCACGGAAGTGGGCGCGGGCCCACCAATGACATGTCACCTTTCAACACATTAATTAGTTGCGGCAATTCGTCCAAACACGTTGCTCGCAAAAAGTGGCCAACGCGGGTGACACGAGGGTCTCGCGAAATTTTGAACGCTGGTCCATCGCGATGGCTTTCGGCTCGCAGTTCCGCCTGGAATTTCTCCGCATCCACGATCATCGTTCGTAACTTCAAGATCGTGAACGGTTGGCCGTTCATGCCCTCACGGGTTTGGCGGAAGAAGGCTGGGCCGCCATCGGTCATCTTGATGGCTGCCATGGCGGCCAGAATCGCGGGGCCGGTGAGCAGCAGACCCACGCCGGCACCGACGATGTCGATTCCGCGTTTGATCCACATGCCCGGTTGATCCGCGGGTTGCGAAGCAACGCTGAGCGCCACGTCATCAATCGCGGATTGCAGATGATTGTGGGTGAGTGAACTCGATTGCGTGGTATTGGAGGTTTCAGCCGATGTGGATGAGAGCCTTACCCAGTCTGCTTCCGAGTCGGCGGGGTCGTCTTTCCGGCGATTGCCGCTACGGCGATCGTTGGATGTGTCTTCGGCGTCTTGGTCGCTGTCGCCAAAACCGTTGGGGTCATGGACTTGAAGCTTCAAACGCACCTCTAAACCAGCCGCATTGGTCAAACGTGCCAAGCGGTCGAGGACAGCGCGGCCGCCCATTTCCGGGGTGTCAACCAGCAAGATGCCATAGCGGAACGTCGCCAGGATTCCTTTTTCGTCGGTGACCCGAAGGTTGCGGATTAGCAAATCGACCAGTTTGCGATTTTGCTTGGCCGTGTGGCGGCGAGTCGAACCGGCCTTGGTTAGCAGTTCGACCGTCAGCAGGCAGAACGGGATGGAACGACGCGTCGCACGCAATCGTTCGCGAGTCAATTCGCGATCAAATTGCCGCGACGACAGCAGCAGCATGCGGCGGCGGCCGAGCGACGTTTCGTCTCTCCATCGCAGCAAGCTTTCGCGTCGTTCTTTTCTAAAAATCGAAAACAAGTTGTCGTTCCTGGTTGCTCTTGTGACTGCCCCGTCGTGCTTCGTTTTGTTTGGGTGCATCCGGTGCAGATGACGGCGGTGTCGAGGGACTCGAGGTTTCTGGATCCGAGGTCTCTCTGTGAGCCACCGCTGGGGTGTCCGCATGGACGCGGCGGTCTAACGCGGGACGGGAGCGTTGTACGATCCCGAGGTGTCATTCATGGTGAGTGGGTTGGTTCCGGAGCCGGCTGGCACTGGTTCGCTGGATTCCGAATCATCGGTTTCGAATGAATCGGGTGCGTCCAACAGGTGGTCTGGCTCGGAGGTTTCGGCGGGGGAGTCGGAAGTGGTTGTTCGAGCGCGAGCCCGGTCTGCTTTGGAACGCGAAAAGTCTGCACGTGAACCGCCGGTGGATGTCACCGGAGAGTCGCGAAGGATGGCTTGGAGTAAGCCAAGGCTCAGTCCGAGCAGAAGGCCGACCACGGAGAGCAAGCCTCGCATGGGGCCTGATTTCTTTAGGTTCAGCGTGGCGTCTTGGATCACGCTGACGTCGGACATTTGCAGTTCATCCAGCTCCGAATTCACGCGAGCTTCTTCCAAAGATCGTGCATGATCGCGGTAGGTTTCTTCTGCCAATTCGGCTTCCCAGGTCAGTTCGGCCAGACGTGTGGAGTCCGCGTTCAGGCGTTTCAGGTCGGACTGCGTGGACGCCAGACGGTCATTGATCGCGTCGCGGCGGCTTTGCAAACCGACGGCTTTCGCGCGAACCGTTTGAAACTGTGTTTCGAGTTCTTGGTAGACCGGGTTGATGGCTTCGCGGCGTTCTTCCCGTTCGTCTCGCTCGGACTCTGCGAGTTGGGCGCTCTGCTGCATCTTGTCTTGCAGCAGTTTGTATCGAGGGTGGTTGGGGCTGACGCGGGCCAGCTCTTCGCCGTCTTTGATCTGAACGTCGTACAACTGGCTTCGCATTTGGTCACCGGCGGCATTGGCGATGCCCAAGGTGACTTCGATGGGGACCCATTCCTCCGTGCCGTCGAGTTGTCGACGCAGTTCTTCGGCTTGGCTGATCGCTTCCGCCAATTCGCTGTCCGCCGTGCTGAGTTTGGCTTCCAGATCGATGATGCGTTTCCGGAGGGTTTCTTCCGCCGAAGCGGCGCTGAGCCAACCCATCTCGTTGCGGGTTTCTTGAAGCGTGCGACGGGCGGTGAGTGCCGCATCGCGACTTTCTTGAGCTCGTTTTTCAAAGAAGGATTCCGATCCTTCGACGCTGTGAGCTTGAACGTGATAGCGTCCGTACTCGTCCATCACGGCTTGCACGATGGACTGGATGAGCAACGGGTCATCGCCTTTCCCGGCCACGGCGACCGTGTATCCGTTCTTGGCAATTTCCACATTGATCGCTTTGGAAACCTTTTTGATGGCCTGTTCGCGTTCGAGTTGTGCTTCGTATTGTTCCGCCGTCAGTTCGCCAACTGTTTTGCCTTCCGATTTTGGCAACCAAGACACCAGCGCGTGATCGGAGGCCAGGAACTCCTCGACGTCCTTTGCGGCCTGGTCCATCCAGGTTCGTGGTTGATTGATTTGTTCGACGCCAATCTTGTCGACCGCGCGTTCAGCGATTTCGCGGCTGCCAATCATTTCGCCGATGCTGACGACTTCCGCAGTGCGGCTTTCCTGCATCGAGACCGATTGGGTTGCTTTGGTGGTTGGATCCACGGCCAGTGCGCCGCGGCCCAAGCGGACATACATCAATCCTTCACTGCGGTACTGGTTCGGCCAAACAACCAGCAAGGCGACGACGGCAACGGTCACCAACAGGGTAGTGAACACGATCGAGGGCAGTCGGCGGCGAAAGGACCGCAGGACTTCGGCGGGAGTCACCATCGCCCAAGATTCAGCTGGGATCGACGGCGCCCAGTTGCCGGAAGAAAAGTTGGACGAACGGCCGTTCAGGCGGCTTGCTGAACTGTTCGAGTTGGGGTCAGGTTGAGATCGGCTCGCGGATCGGCTCACCATGCAACTCCAGGAACTCAGGGGGGATGGGCGATCAATCGGAGCCGCCCAATGATTAAAATGCTCCCAACCAGCGCAAATCCCCGAATCCTTTCAGCATGCGTAATCCGTTGTGTCGGCGGGGCATCTGACTCAAGTTTTAGTTGCCCGGGCCAAATTTGTGGGGTGGAATTTGGCTTATTTTGTGCAAAGTCTGGGTGGAATCCCCCAGGGCGGTTCTTGGGGAGCGGATTTGCACCCAATCGCGTTTTCGAATTTGCAACCCGATTTTTCCGAAAGTGTCCTGAACAGATGTTAGCTCGTGTCCTCGAACCGGAAGTCGAAGATTTCGCGGCTGATGCTGCGGCCTACCAAGCGATGGATCACCGGGAGGTGAACAGCAAGTTCGTCGACGATCTGCTCACCGGGGGGGCGGTTGGTCCGCGAGTGATCGATCTGGGTTGTGGGCCGGGGGGGATTGTCTTGGAATTGGCGGAGCGGTGGGAACGGGCGGCGGATCCGACCCTGATTGGTTTCGCTCCCGAGCAGCTGGAGATCATGGGCGTTGATTACAGCGTCGACATGCTGGGCATGGCTCAGATGGAAATTGAATTGGCAAGCGCCCAGCACTTGGTGTTTCTGCAGCAGATCGACCTAACAGATCCAGACTGTTTCCAGGAGGATTTGGCACAAACAATCATCAGCAATACGGTGCTGCACCATTTGCCGGACCCCGCGACCGCGTTGGCGGCTGCTTTGAAAGCGTTGATGCCTGGCGGGCGATTGTTCATTCGCGATTTGTATCGTCCCGAGACGGAAGCAGAGATCGAGCGATTGGTCGAACTGCACGCGGGCGATTCTGAATCCGCGGCGGCGGTCAGCGATTCCGGCGTCTCAATTCCGCCAGAGCTGGCACCCTCGCAATTGCTGCGTCAATCCTTGTGGGCTTCGCTCACGTTGGAAGAGGCTCGTCAGGTGGTGTCGAAGTTGGGGATTCCCGAGGATGCGGTGCAGATGACCAGCGATCGCCACTGGACGCTGGACTGGGTGCATGATGGTAAGATCGACAGTGGTGGAATCGAAGGCACCACGGGAAACGGTGGTTCAAAACTGGCGTGATCGCGCAGCCGCGTGAACAGCCAAACTGGTCCACGCAGGGGGGCCGCACTGGGATTTTGCATACGGAATTTTGCATGCGGGAATTTGCGATCGGATTCGTTGCCGTCTCTTTCTCGGATGGTGGGTGGGATGCTAACATCGCGGATCCGCGGGCGGTTCGTTGGCTGATCGGAAATTGCACACCATCGCAGCCAGTTCATTCAGGCTCGCCCGCCATCTGAAGAAACGAGACATTCATGCAAGGTTACCTGCAACTCCTCGACGAAGTCCTGCACAACGGGATCGATCGCGACGATCGAACGGGAGTTGGCACCCGCAGTCTCTTCGGACGCCAAATGCGGTTCGATTTGGCCGATGGGTTTCCGTTGTTGACCACGAAAAAACTGCACATTCGGTCAATTTTGCACGAGTTGTTGTGGTTCCTTCGCGGCGACACCAACATTGGGTATCTGCAAGAGAACAAGGTATCCATTTGGGACGAATGGGCTGACGAGTTTGGCGATCTCGGGCCCGTGTACGGACACCAATGGCGGAGCTGGGAAGGAGCCAACGGCGAGACGATTGACCAGATTGCTTGGGTCGAGAATGAGATCCGTACCAATCCTCGTTCCCGTCGGTTGGTGGTGTCGGCTTGGAATGTGGCCGACGTGCCAAAGATGAAGCTGCCCCCGTGTCATTTGCTGTTTCAGTTTTATGTGTCGGGTGGGCGGTTGTCCTGCCAGTTGTATCAGCGAAGTGCGGACTTGTTCCTGGGAGTGCCGTTCAACATTGCGAGCTATGCGATGTTGACATCGATGATGGCTCGCACGACGGGTTTAGAACCGGGTGAGTTCGTTCACACCTTGGGCGATGTCCATCTCTACAGCAACCATTTCGAGCAGGCTCGTGAGCAACTGAGTCGCACTCCCCGGTCGTTGCCGACTTTTAAAATCAAACGCGACGTTTCGACCGTCACAGAATTTCAGTTCGATGATTTTGAGCTTGAGAACTACGACCCGCACCCTCATATCAAGGCACCGGTTGCGGTCTAAGCGGACATGGCTGATGTGACAACTCGCACCGAACCTGATCCCTCGGGGGCATCCGACGAGACGCTTCGTCAAGGTTTGGAGCATGCGTCCACGGCATCACCGATTCCCGCCGGTGACGAAGCTGCCTCTGTCAACGAAGATTCTTCCGTCAACATTGCCAAGCAACTGCGTAGCCGAGATCTCTTGCCCGCCGATCATGGAGTGGGTTTGAGCATCACCGCCGTGATCGCGGCGACCCCGGATGGCGTCATCGGCGATGATCAAGACATGCCCTGGCGATTGTCGTCAGACCTTCGTCGGTTCAAACAATCGACGATGGGCGGGGCTTTGATCATGGGCCGCAAGACCTTTGAGTCGATCGGTCGTGTGCTGCCGGGCCGCCAAACCATCGTGCTGACTCGCCAAGGCAGTTGGCAATTTCCCGGAACACAAACGGCGTCGGGCAAGAGCGAAGCCATCGCGTTGGCCGCGGACCGCCGGATCTTTGTCGTCGGTGGTGGCCAGATCTATCAACAGTGGTTCCCGCTGTGCACAGAATTGTGGTGGACCAGGGTTTGGGCGAACTTGACAGGCGACACCCGGGTGGATCTGCCACTGGAAGACTTCGAATTGGTTTCGCAGACCAGTTTGCCGGCGACGGCGAAAGACGATTATCCAACCGATTGGCTGAGGATGCGTCGCAAGGCCAGCAGCCTACGTCGATTGGAGTGACCCGCGAAATTCCGGTCGCGAGGGAAAGATTGCCAGCGTCCCAGTTGATTGACAGCCTCCCGGGGATAAGTGCCCTGGGTAAAAGGCCAGTTGGCCACGGGAGTTCACTTCGGAAGACGCAGGATGCCAGAAAAGACGCAGGATTCTAGAAAAGAAGGATCGGGGTTCAGAAGTTGCGATTGAACGCCGATGCTAGCAATTTCAACTTCTGCGGGCTCCGTTCGCTGGCTCATTTTTCTTTGGAGTTGGAAGCTGCAAGTCACCCAGCGTTGAAGCGGGTTGTTAAGACTTAGCGACTTCCCCCAAAAAAATTCCGGATTGCTTTTGTCGCTTCCACTTGAGCAAAAAGGGGGCCGACTGCTATAGTCCGCGATCCGCTGGCGAAGACGCTCTTGCGTTCTGTCGCCAACCCATGTCTGCGTGACATGAAAACGCACAGAAATCTAACATCCTTCGCAGCTGCTCTCGGAGTATCGCCATGCCCCGTCTGATGGGCGTCGACATCCCCAACGACAAACAGATTCAATACTCGCTGACTTACCTGTACGGCCTGGGGCTGTATCGGGCTCGCGAGGTGTGTGAAAAGCTGGGCATCGACCCAGTGACACCTGCCAGCGACATCAGTGATGAAGATGTGGGTCGCATCGCAGCCCTTTTGGAGCGAGATTATCTCGTCGAGGGGCCGCTGCGTCGTCAAGTGACTCAAAACATCAGCCGCATGCGGGAAATCAAATCCTACCGCGGCATTCGGCACCGTGTCAGCTTGCCTGTTCGTGGGCAACGCACCAAGACCAACGCCCGGACCCGAAAAGGGCCTCGCAAGACGGTTGCCGGTAAGAAAGGCGTCAAGGATCTGCGTTGATCGCGGATTGTCCTTGAATCCTTTTATCTTCCTTCCCTCCCATTCATTGATCTGTTTGAGAAGTTTCGGTGGCAAAGACCAACAAGAAAAAACGCATCCGCAGAAATGTCAGCAACGGCGTGGCTCACGTGCACGCGACATTCAACAACACCACGGTGACCATCACGGACACCAAAGGGGACACGTTGTGCTGGGCGAGCGCCGGAACCAGTGGGTTCAAAGGCAGCCGCAAGAGCACCCCGTTCGCCGGCCAATGTGCTGCTCAGCAAGCCGCTGAAAAGGCGACCAAGTTTGGCATGCGTGACGTCGAAGTTCGTGTCAAAGGCCCCGGTTCGGGACGCGAAAGTGCGATCACTGCACTTCAAGCGGCCGGATTGAACGTCAAATTGATCGAGGAAGTGACTCCCATCCCGCACAACGGTTGTCGTCCTCGCAAGAAACGCCGCGTCTAATCCCGCTGACGCTGTTTCGTTTCTGATCAACCCCATCCCGCATCCATCCAAAGGCCCAACATGACCATGCACATCCGCTGGCGCGGCATGGAACTTCCCAGTTCGCTTGAAGTCGACCGCGACTCGCTGACCCAGACCTACGGCAAATTCTCCGCAGAGCCATTCGAACGTGGCTTTGGTGCGAGCATCGGCAACAGCATGCGTCGCGTGTTGTTGAGCAGTTTGATGGGCAGTGCCGTCACGCAGATCAAAATCCGTGGCGCTCAGCACGAATTCACGACGATCCCCGGCGTTTTGGAAGACGTCACCGACATCGTCCTGAACGTGAAAGCACTGGTCGTTAACAGCAACACCGATTCGACTCGAGTCATCACCGTTGAGCGTAACACCGCCGGCGTGGTCACCGGTGCTGACGTGCAAACCGACGCGGACGTTGAAATTGTCAACAAGGATCACGTGATCTGCACGTTGACCGACGACGTTCCTTTCATGATGGAAATGGTCGTCGAGACCGGTCGCGGTTATGTTCCCAGCACGGAACACAGCAGCGTCGATCATGAAATCGGCATCATTCCGATCGATGCCGTGTTCAGCCCCATTGTTCGCGTCCGCTACGAAGTGGAAGCGACCCGTGTTGGCCAGAAAACCAACTACGATCGTCTGATCCTCGAGATCTGGACCGACGGAACAATCAACCCCGAAATGGCGTTGACCGAAGCAGCGAAAATTCTTCGCAAGCACCTCAATCCATTCGTTCAGTATCGCGAATTGGGACCGAGCATCTTCTCCGCGGCCCGCGGTGGAGCTGGTTCCCCGGAAGCACAGTTGGAAGCCAAGCTGAACATGACGCTGGCCGATTTGCGTTTGTCGGTGCGAGCCAACAACTGCTTGGAAAGCGAAAACATCATGACGGTTCGCGATCTTGTGCAACGAACCGAAGATTCGTTGTTGGAAGTTCGCAACTTTGGCGACACAACTCTTAACGAAGTGCGAGAGAAACTTTCGCAGTACGGTTTGCACCTCGGCATGCGAGTGCCAAACCAACCACTGTTCTAGTTCGCATTGGGCTGCACCGCGGTCCGCGATCTCGACTTCAATTACCTTTCATTTCACTCCCATTCAATCTGACGGATTCGCGTCATGCGTCACCGCCGCAAAGGCCGTGTTCTCGGCCGCTCCCCAGCTCACCGCAAAGCTTTGTTGCGGAACTTGTCCAGCGCACTGTTCCTGACGGAGCGTGACGCTAGCTTGGACGACAACGCGCCGAAGGTTCCTGGCCGAATCGTTACCACGCTCGAAAAAGCCAAGGAAGTACGTCCTTTGGTCGAGAAGTGCATCACGATCGCGAAACGTTCGTTGCCAGCCCTCGAGGAAGCTCAGAAATATGAGACTTCCGCCGAGCGTGGTTCGGATGAGTACAAGAAATGGCGTAAGAGCGATGACTGGAAGAAATGGGCTGATGCCCGTGCTCCTTACGTCAACGCCCAACGTCGTGTGTTGCAGTTGATTGGCGATCGCGAAGCCGTTTCGGTTTTGTTCGATACCGTTGCTGAGCGTTACGTGGATCGTCCAGGTGGATACACCCGGATCATGCGTCTTGCAACGCCTCGATTGGGCGATGGTGGAACGCGTGCGATCTTGGAACTGGTTGGCAAGAACGACCGCGTCACCCGGTCGGCTCAGCGTCCTGCATTTGAGCAAGACGCTCCCGAGAGCGATGCGACTCCAGAAGCCGAAGCGACTTCGGAAGAAGAAGCCACTTCCGCTAGCTGAGCTTGCTCAGAATTTGACGCCTACTGATTACAATTGGGCAGTCCTTCGGGGCTGCCTTTTTTCGTGGATTCGCGGGCGTGAAGAGTCTTTCGCGATCCGCTCACTGGGTATGGGAGCTGCCTGCACAAGCACGTCGATACCGAGCGGTTCGGTTCGGAGTGCGGGAGGCAGATAGGTCGCTTGGGCTGAACGGTATTCGATGAGTCGTCCCGCGAAATTTGTCTTGGTCAAACTCGAGTCGTTTTGGCTTTTGCAGAGTTGATGGGATGTTCGGCGAGCTGTGAGACGGTGTTCGAGCACGGTCGGTGCTGGCAACAGGATGCCTCATTGAATCTTTGGCTGACTTGAGCGACGTTGTCGGTGGATTCGCCGCCCGTTTTTGCGGCTTCGACATGATCATTCGCGATTTTCGATTTCATTCATGAACGAACGTTGTCGTCACTCCTTCATACGCATCTTCGGCTTGTTGGGAGTCGCTGCTTCGATGCTGGGCCTGGGCGCAACGGTCGCGGATGAGCCCCCGGCTCGTGTTGCGACCACCGCAACTCGATCACTAAAGAATGTGAGGGTGTCTGGGGCATTTTCCGATGCGCCAATGGTTGAACCGCCGCTTGATGGGCGCGACGGACGAGATTTGTCGCTGCACCATTACAACCCTCAATCGCAATTGAAGACAACAGCGACGCAGTTGTCGCAAGCAGCGTTTCCAGTGGTCGATGTGCACACGCACTTCTTCTATCGATTGCGAATGAATCGCCAAGCGTTGAAGGACTACGTGGCGGCGATGGATCGCAACGGCATCGCGGTGTGTGTCTCGCTGGACGGGAAGCTTGGAAGTCAATTCCAAGAGCAGAAGGACTTCCTTTGGAAAGAGCATCGAGACCGATTCGTGTTTTATGCCAACATCGACTGGCGTGGCGATGGAGCGACCGATGATCCGGCAAGTTGGGCGTGTCATCGTCCGGGCTTTGCGGAGCGAACGGTTCAGCAATTGCGAGAGGCTGTGAAAGACGGTGCATCGGGATTGAAGCTATTCAAGCGTTTTGGGCTCTCGTATCGAAATCCCGATGGTTCGCTGGTTGAAATTGATGATCCGCGATGGGATCCGATCTGGGCCGCGTGCGGTGAGTTAGGGATCCCGATCATCATTCACACGGCGGATCCGGCGGCGTTCTTCGAGCCGATCAACGAACGGAATGAGCGGTGGGAAGAATTGTCTCGTCACCCGGATTGGAGTTTTCACGGAGAGGAGTTTCCAACACGCGACGAGTTGTTCGCGGCTCGAAATCGCATGGTCGCCAAGCATCCAAAAACACAATTCATTGGGGCTCACATCGCCAACAGTCCAGAGGATTTGGAACAGGTCAGCCAATGGATGGATTGTTATCCGAATCTTTGGGTCGAACCAGCTTCCCGGATCAACGAGCTTGGACGTCAGCCACGGGCGGCTCGAGAGTTTTTGATCCGCTATCAGGATCGATTGTTGTTTGGGACGGATGGCCCGTGGCCCGAACAGCGATTGAAGTACTATTGGCGATTCTTCGAGACGGCCGATGAGTCATTTCCGTACAGTGAGAAGGAACCGCCACCTCAGGGACTGTGGCGGATTGATGGGGTTGACCTTCCTCCCCAAGTTCTCCGGAAGCTGTATTATGAGAACGCCGTCAGATTGATTCCTGGCATTCGCGAAAGGATTGAGGCGTTTGCTGATTCGCATCCATTGAAGTGACACCTCCAATATGAGTACCGCCGCACCGGTTTCCCGTGAGATTCCATCGTTGGACGCCACGGATGCAGAAACCTTTTTTCGCGATTATTACGCCACGGAGCAGCCTGTTATCTTTCGTGGGGTCACGCACGCGGATGGTGGGGCGGAAGAGGTTTGCCGTGCGTTGTGCGACAAGATTGCCGTCGACACGTCGGTCACGGAACGGCTGCTTTGGTACGACGTCCGGCAGGAGATGATCGACGATGTCTGCACGACTCCGCCGGTGGTGACTCAGTCGATGGACCCCGACACGGCTTTTCTGCGTGACAACTGCGTCCGTGTTTGGTTTAACTCGGGCGGTCACACGACCCCATGGCACTACGACGGTCACTCATTACACGTCTTCAACCTTCAGTTGAAAGGCAAGAAGCGTTGGACCATCGTGGCCCCGGAAACGCCGCTGCCCAACATGCCGTTTTCCAAAACCTGTTTGTTTGAAGACAACTCGCTGGATGGCAAACGTGTTTATGAGTTTGATTTGAACGAAGGCGACATGGTTTTCTTGCCAAGGTATTGGTTCCACCATGTGCATTCGGTGGGCGAATTGAACGTCAACGTGAACTGGGTGTTGATGCCCAAACAGCAACCAGCGCCCACGAAGATTGCCGCTCGCGAATCCGAGATTCTTTGGTTGCTGCAGAAGACACGTTTTGTCATGCCGTCCGGTGTCAAATGGATGCTGGACAATTTCGCGGGAGCGGGGGAACCGGCTCTGAACACACTGACCAACGAAGTTTCGGTTGGTCGTGGGCTCAGTCGCGTGGCAAAGGAGGTGGTTCGCAGTCCGATGGTGATCTTGGCGATTCCGACGTTGATTCGGAAAGCGAAGACGGTCATGAAGGGGAAGAAAATTTTGAGCGGTCTTTTGCAAACGAGTCAGGCCACGCAAAAGGCAGCCTGAGATCGTTTGCTGATTGATGTGGCGAGCAAGTCAGATCAGTGCTCGTGTTCGAAGACTGGTTTTTTACCTTCGTAAGCTTCATAGAAAGCGAAGATCGATTCTTCCAGTGCTTTGGCCGTCGCGGGGTCGGCCGATTGTTTGGCTTTCATCGCGTTGACCATCACCTTGTGAGCCGCCATCAGTTTTTTGCCGTAGGCTGCGTCGTCCGTTTTGATCCGCTGGGCCATGAAGTAAGCGGCGATCGTGTTTTGGATCCGTGTCGCGTGCTCTTCTTTGGTGGTCACCCAGCGCACCGCTTGGTTGACGGACTGGGCATCTGACTTCCCGGCCAATGAGTTGATTTCAATCTGTGCTTTCGAGATGGTGTGCTCGTCTTCCAGCATCTCTTCAAAGCGGCGTTGGTCACCGTAGATCCCGCAGGGAACCTGGCAATGTGCCGAGGCAATGGTGGCAAACGCCAAAGTCAGAACGGTGCAAGCAAATAGTCGGTTCATGTTCAGTCCAACCTCGAACGGGGCAAATGGCAATCAGAAGACGTTGCTTTGTGGTACCACACCACGCAACACGTCGATTGTACCGTTTCGCTCGGCCCGATTGATTTTGCTTCGTCGCTAGTTGAAGACGCCGCTGAGTTCCACGTCGGAAAGTCGTGCGATGCGTTCGATGGCATCCGCATTCAGCCCGTAGTTGGCAACGGTGGACTGGACCTTTTGGTGGGATTTGGCGGGAGCGATCAACATTTCGAGTGCGACGGCAACCGGAGGAATCAGGCTGAGAGGGTCGTCTCGCCAACGCATCATCTCCGGTTCCGAATCGCGATACCCGGCTCGGTTGCAAATGCGGTCCAGGCATTCTTTCCAAACGGCCCGGCGCGAATGGGTTGTCATCGCCTGGTCGAGCAAAGCCGTCAGGAACTGATGCGTTTTTACACCAGAGCGGCCGGATTGAACTTCAGACGAAGTGTTTCGATTTCCAAGCGAGATCTCAACTAGATGTTGGCAAAGGTTGACGCCGGACAGCATCGCGTTGACCGTTTCACCGATGCGAGGGTTGGCTTCGATGAATTGGTGTTGACCGGTGGTTTCATCAAAGAAGTATTCGAGGAAAAGGGCTCCATGCCAGTTCAGTGCTTGTCCCAATTTTTCAACATCGCCAGCCACCGCTTCGCGATGGGTGCTGATTCGAACGATCGGCGCACCGCCAACGCCCCGTCGCAGGCCAGTGGCGTCGTGCCAAGCCACCAGTTCACCGCGATCGAAAACGGCTTGTAGGATGGACAGTTCGCCGGGTGCAGCGGATTGAACGATGATCTCCTGCCCTGGCAAGCTCGCTTCATTGGTGGTTTGCTCCGTGATCCATTCATGCCACTCCCGTTCGTCGGCGATGGCAACGACGCCCCGTCCGGCGGTGCCGTGGGCTGTTTTGACAAAGCACGGGAAATCGGTTTGCTGGAGACAAGCTTCGCGAAAATCGTGTGGGGTTGTCTCGTTGATGCACCGAGTCGCAGGTTGAGGCAGATTCAACTCCTGCATCACCCGCGCGAAGTTGCCCTTGTTCTGCAACCGGTCGATGGCTTCAAAGCTGGGAACCGCAATGCCGACATGTTGCGAAAGTTGTTCTCGAACACGAGCGAGCAAGTAGGCTTGCTCGTGCGTCGCGACAACAACGTCATAACCATGTTGGTGAATGAGTTGCATCATTCGCCGCAAGTAGGCAACTGGTTCGGCCGAGGAGAGCGGGCAGCGATGCCATTTGCGAACGTGGTTGCTGAACCGACATTGGCTCAATGCCGCCGAATCCATCACATCGATGGTGTGCGATCGGCAGAGACAATGCAGCGTTTGCCGAGCGGAAGTGCTGGAGCCTTCGGTCAGTAGAATTCGAAGTGACGAACTCATCGGCGTCGCTCAGCGAGTCGACAAGGATCGAAAACGCTGGATCACTTCTTCTCGTGTGAGGAATTGTCCCGCTCCGCGAGCTTCAATTTCTTTTGCGAGATCAATCACCATCTGATTGTAGGGGGCAGTGGTGCCGTTGCGTTCGGCAAGGCGTACGATCTCACCCAGGGTGTGGTCGACTTCGGTGCCTTTGCCTTTCAAGAGGTCTTGGTAAAGAGAAAACTGAATGGGCCGGCGATTGAAAATCAGTTTGGCCCCGGTGCTGACGAAAATGCCCAGCAGTGGCGAATCGAGTTTCTTCATGAACCCGTGAAATTTGCGGATGTCCGGCAGCTTTGGAATGTTTGCCAATTGGACGCCTGCCGTGTCGAAGACTCGCAAGCATTCTTCCGCCAAGGGTTTGCCTACGATGTTTCGCCATTCCTTGTGACAGACCGCTTCGGTGATGAAGTTGGATTGAGACAGCGATGCCGCGTATCCAGGTGAATTGATTGCGAGTTTGTTGTAGCGAACGCCTTCCACGTTGCTTTCTTCGAACACGCGGAAGCCGGTCTTTTCCAGCGTTTTGGTTGCTGCGGTTGCTGAGGCTGCGTTGGTGCCTTTTGAGTTGGGGCCAACCACGATCGTGCCTTTGAACTGCAGGCTGGCCGATCCTGGTTCGGGCACGGTCACGTTGGTGGCGGTGATGCCCATCACCAATCGTTCTTCGGCGACGTGTTTCAGCAGTGCTTCGTCGTTGAAACCATTCTGGACTGATACAACAATCGCGGAGCCTACATAGGGAGCCACCGAGGCGATGGCTTCTGCGGTGGCTTGGGATTTGACGGTCACGAGCACCATGTCCGAACCCACTAGGTCGGCCGGATTGTCCGTCGCTTCCACTGGAACTTCACGTGTTGGCCAGGGCCCATGCAGGTGAACGCGTCCGGAATCTTGGATGGTTTGAATGTGTTGGCCACGTCCGAACAACAAGACTTGGCAAGAGGGATCGTTGTCGCGAATCAATCCGCCGAGCATGGTGCCAATGGCTCCGGCGCCGAGAACACTGATTTTCATGGAAGCGTGAGAAGAGGCGGAAAGAGGGCAGGCAAAATCGAAGGCACATGATACGCCGCTTGATGGCGACGTCGAAGGTGTGCTCGGCGACCGCTCACGAGTGGGCGGATCGATGAGCGGATCATTGATGCAGTGTACGCAGGCGTTCGATGAACTTGGGATCGTTGGTCAGGCAGGGGTGTTTGTATTCTTCGAAGTTGCCGCGTTTGGACGTTTTATCGAGACGCAGCTTTTCCCATGTGCCGGATGGGACGCGAGTGACCTGCAATGGATCAATTCGGCCGCTGGCGCACTTGTCAGCGTACTCACAGTTGACACTGGCGAGTTGGTTTTGCATTTCACTGCTGAGTTGTTGGCACAGGTTGGGCAGTGAGTCCTCGTCGAGCACCAAGTGGTAGCGTGGGCGTTGCGACAGAGTCGGCGCCAATGTGAATGTGCAGGACTTCAACCCAAGCGATTGCAGGGTTTGCTGCATCGCCTGCATCACTTGGTGTTCGCTCAGTTTCTCGCCCGTGAAGCTGCAGAAGTTTTTGCCTTTGTTGAGGAACGACAACAGAGGCGTTTGGCCCTGAAAGCCATCGCAGCGAACGAGGTCGTGAATGTCGTAGCGATACAGTCCGCTCGCGGTCGAAAGCACGATGAAGTAGTTTTCGCCTTCGACCAAATCGCAGGCTTCGAGCACTGCAGGATCTGCTGCATCACGTTGCGATTCGGGAATGAATTCAAAGTGGTGACTGCTGTAGTCGAGCATGCCGGAAGGGGTGTTGTTTTGCAGCGGGACGGTCATGCGTCCTTCGCTTGCCGACAGGCCATGATCGCGAATTTGGACGTCGCCGTAATATTCGGGCAGTTGATTCAGGTAGATTCCCACCGACCCGCCCGTCCAAACCGCCAGCAACGTCAGGTCAGGCCACGCATCCTTGGGGTACAGGTGGCCGGTGCGGTCGGCAATTTGTTGCAGTTGTCTGGCTCGGCGAGGGTTGGCCTTCAAACGAGACCGAAGTTGTTGCCGGATCGCGTCGGGAATGGGCTGGTCGCCGGTGAGCGTCCCATCGTGGATGTCGCGAATCAGTGACTCTTTCATTGCGTCGGCGAATTTCGCGACTTCGATCAACGTGCTTGGATTCGCGGTGACGATCTTGCCGACTCGATCCGTCGCCAAGCTCAATCGCAAAGCGGTGTAGTGTTTTGCCAAATGCTCGGTGATCTGAATGACACACGCGGGCAACACGAACAGTGAACCGATGTAGAACGGTCGAGTTTCCGCGGCCAGTCCGCTGATGTTGCCACAGGGAGCACCCGAAGGAGTTTGCGTCACGTTCCAGTGGCTTGAAAACTGTAGCGACTTCATCTGCAACAGATGGGGATAGTCGCGATAGACGCCGGTGCCCCAGTACTGCCAGCCAGCTTTGTATTGCTGGTAGAATTCTTCCGTGACCGGAATCATTTTGGGATGAGCGGTCGTCCCCGACGTGGTCGCGAACATGACCACTTTGGTCTCTCGGGGGAACAGCGCCGTCGTCTCGCCTTGAATGACTCGGTCGACATAGGGCCGGATCGCATCGTAACCCGCGATGGGAACTTGGCGACGGTAGTCTTCCAACGTTCGGATTTCGGCGAACCCGTGATCTCGACCGAAGGCGGTGTCGGCGTGCCGGCGAATTCTTTCCAGCAGATTTTCACGCTGGATCCGACGAGCATCATTGGCTCCATCGAGATAGCGTTGCAGCCGCCCCATCTTGTATCGCAACATGGAGTGGCGAAGCATCGTCATCGGGTGAAGCGACATGATGAAGCGGGCTGCTGCGTGGAAGTGACCAAGGGCTGGGGCTCGTCAGCGTCCGGGCAGTGAGCTTCGCGGAGCTGGAAGAATCGAGGAATGATGGCTTTCCATGCCGCCTCCCGTTCTATCCCCTCTGACGGGCCGTGCCAAGATGGCAGGGGCGTATTCAATCAGAGACGAGTCTCGTGTGAATCGTCGTCAGCCTGATTGCTTCACCGGTCAATCGCAACTTTTCGGATGCGTTTCCGATCTTTCTCGCAGCCGAGGTGGGGGGACGCTGCAGAAGTCCTCGGCTGAATTTCGCGGTGAGGCCGCATTCTCATCGAACGTTTCCGACTGGCCGCGAACTGGTAGGTAGCGTCCTAGCGGCCGTGAGGTTTGAAGCGACGAGGGTTTTGTCAGAACGGCGCTTCGTCGTCGATTTCGCTGAACGCGTCGTTGGCGGCATCGACACCTTCACCGCCACCGGATCCGCCGATCACCTTGAACGACATTGCTTCCACGCTGACGAAGTATTTGACTTCGCTTTGCGGGTCACGTTGCCATTTGCGGCCGTTCAGTCGGTAGGCGACTTCGATTTCGTCGCCCATATTCAGTTCGTCAACGGTGTCGCAGTTGTCGCGCGTGAACTCAACGGGGATGTAGTTGCTGAAGCTGCCTTTGTCTTGTTCCAGCACCACCAAACGTTTGCGAAACCCTTTTTGACCGTAGGTCTTGGTCTCTTCGATCACGTTGACCACGCCCCGAACCGTTGAATCACTCATCTCGCCACTCGTCCGCACATGTCTTGCTAATTCGTTTGCGGGCGTCACTTGGGCCCAGCAATCACAGCGGCGAAGTGTAAACGTTGAGTCCGAAACGCTAAAGGTCTCCGTGGCGAGTTCGTCCTGTTTGTGCGAGGTCGCGAGGCACATGCACCGCCATTCACGACGGGCGCGTTTGCGGGCGAATGGCGGCCGATTGCTGCTGCAGGCGTTCGGATTGAGACTTCATCCGGTGGTTGAGCCGCCGGAGTTCTTCATCGAGGCGGGCGGCAGCCACCGGGGAGAACGAGATTTCGGGAGTCCCCAGCCGGACGGAATCCATGTCTGCGATTTTTCCGGGGGCTTCCGACAGTGATTGCGTGGTCATGGCGTCGACCAGCAAGCACTGCAAATTGCGTTCGTGGATGGGGACCACCGCGGGGGTGTTCCAGTGAAGAGACATCGCTGGCTGGGATCGTTGTGCCAATTGATCGATCTGTTCCATGCGGGCCGGCAGACTGTGGTCGTCCGCATCGAAAGCGCAGACCCAACTGCGTCGCGATGTTCGGTAGGCCAACTCAAACGTGGTCAGCTGATACTGCAGGGCTTGATCGAATCGGTCAGCCATCTCCATTGGGCATTCGTCGTCCGCGGTGACTCGGACCAACGACAAGCGATCCGCGCGGATGGGGCGAGTGGGGCCGCCATGCAACTCAACTTCGTTCCATGAAGTTCGGTTGATCAGCGATTCAATTCGAATGCGTTGTCCGTCGGTCAGTTCTCGTTGAGCCGAATCGGCTTGGCCTTCTTTCCATTGGCGAAGTGAGTGCGGACGTGAACGCTCGCCCCGAAGTTGCGATCGATAGCGAGCAAACGTGGTCGCAATTGCCGAGGGAGATGCAAGTGGCGTTTCGAAGACGGCATCGGTGCCGCTGCCGACTCGACTGCGTAGGGTCAACGAAGAAAAATGCAACGCGGCCATTTGCTGGGCGATCATCAGCCCCAATCCTTCGCCGCCACTGTCCGATGCAATTGCACCCGAACGACCGAGTTGTTTGAGCTTCGCTGGCGACATGCCGCGCCCGCGATCGATGACCGACCACACCGCCACGCCTCGCGCTGGGTTGTCTTCGACTCGAATGAGGATCGGTGACCCTTCTTGGCTGGCGCGTTGTGCGTTCACAATCAAATTGATCAACAATCGCGACAGGATATTCGGATCCACCATCACATCATTCGCGTTGGCGTCCGTGCCGCCCCAGAGCAATTCGATGCGGTGGTTGCTGAGCACCGGACGTGTCGCCAAATCGACCGCTTCTTGAATGGCACTTCGTTTGGTGGCCACCCGGCGCACGCGAGGGGAGCCCGAACGCAAACGTTCGGCTCGTGCCAGTTCGCTGACCAGCGTGTCGATGTATTGGCACTGGTTCATGGCCGCTTGCAGGAATTCGGCCTGCGATGGTGTCACGTCCCCGAGGCTGCCGTCGCGAATCGCTTCCATCGTCGCGGCAATCCCCGCCAGCGGCGATTTCAAATCATGAGCCGTTTCGCTGATCAATCGAACCGCGGCACCCACCGGATCGGAATCCGATCGGTGGTTGTGATTCGGCGGGCGGCGATGAAGGCGGCTGGGACGCGCGGTGCGATCAGCGGCCGATTGAGGGCTCGATGGGGACATAGCAATTCACTTTGGGGCACGACGGGGCAGGCGTGTTGGTGTCGCTTGGCAGGTTGGCGAAATTCTCCGATCAATTGCGGTGGTGATTGAGCCAGTTCGGGCATCGGGTTGGCTTCTTCACTGGGCGCATGCGCGGAGGCGAGATCGCCGGACTGATATCAAATCGACCAAACTTCACGGACGAAGCGGCCAATTCGGCATCAAGCCTCAAGGTGCAACCAAATGGTGCGACGATTAATCCATCGTCACGCTTTCTGACTGAAATAGCTCCTGTCAGAAAAATTGGTGTTTTGCCAGCAATTCATCCTGTGAGTGTCTGAAGGGCTGGTTCGGCCTGGTAAAGCCCACCGGTGCGGCGGATCAAACGGACTTGGCATCTCACTCGGCTCGGCCAATTTGTGAGGAAAGCCGGGGCTGTCTAGAAAGAATGCTCTGAAACGGTCTGTTTGTCTGGAGCAGGATTGCCGATAACACCAATCGAGCGTGCGCCGAAGGAGCGTCCCGGTTTCGGTTATCGCTGGAGACCGGGAACTGGGATGCGTGAGAATCGAGTGATGCAAAGAGACGGCGACGTCTCCTGCCGAGCTTGATTCGCATGCGACTGAACGGACCCGGGCTCGCTGAATTAAAGCCGTCATTTGAGTGTGTTGATTGCCATGTGTGGAATTGTTGGTTACGTCGGTTCGAGCCACGCGGCTGAGTTTCTCGTCGACGGGCTTCGGCGTTTGGAATACCGCGGCTACGACAGTGCCGGCGTTGCAATTCAAGACGGCGACAACATCTCCGTTACGCGATCGGTCGGGCGAATTCAATCGCTGGCGGATCGGTTGGGAACACCGCCCGAGGGAACGCTGGGATTGGGCCACACCCGGTGGGCGACGCACGGTCCCGCAACGGAAGAGAACGCTCACCCACACCTGGGCGGTGAAGGCGAAGTCGTTCTGGCGCACAACGGTGTCATCGAAAACTTTCAGGTTTTGAAAGACGAACTGACCGCCAAGGGTTACCAATTCAAATCCGCCACCGATAGCGAAGTCATCGCTCACTTGATCGCGGAAGGTTTGAAGAGCACGCCCGTCGATCCGTCGCAGCCCAACATGCGATACGTCACCGCGGTTCAATGGGCTGTGGGGCAACTGCGCGGAACCTACGGTTTGGCGGTCGCCTTTCGTGAGAAGCCAGGTTTGTTGATCGCGGCTCGATTCGGCAGCCCGTTGGTCTTAGGTGTTGGGCGCGGCGAGTACTTTGTCGCCAGCGATGCTTCACCCATCGCTGGACGCACCGATCGCATTGTTTATTTGGCCGATCACCAGATCGCGGTGCTGACTGCCGAAGGTTTCACCGTGCTGCATCGCGACAGCGGCAAGGTGCGCGTCAACATCCAACCGTTGGCCGAAGACACCGGCGAAGTCGGACTGAATGGTTATGAGCATTACATGCTCAAGGAAATTCACGAGCAGCCCGATTCGCTTCGCAATGCGATGCGAGGTCGACTGAACGACGAGGACGCGACCGCAGTCTTTGGTGGTTTGAATTTGACGCCTCAGCAGTTGCGAGGTGTGGAGCGGATCATCTTGACCGGATGCGGGACCAGTTGGCATTCCGCCTTGGTGGGCGAATACATGATCGAGGAATTCGCCAGGATTCCCGTTTGTGTGGAATACGCGAGCGAGCTTCGTTATCGAAACCCGCCGATTGAAAACAACACGTTGGTGTTTGGAATCACTCAAAGCGGTGAAACGGCGGACACGCTGGCCGCATTGAACGAGACCAAACGCAAAGGCCATCGCACGCTGGCAATTTGCAATGTGGTCGGAAGTTCGATCGCTCAAGCGGCCGATGGCGGCGTCTACTTGCACGCCGGTCCGGAGATCGGTGTCGCGAGCACCAAGGCTTACTCGAGTCAATGCTGCGTGCTAGCGATGTTGGCGTTGTACTTCGGTCGCATGCGTCACATGAGCTTTGAATCCGGCGGACGCATCATCGAAGAGCTGCGACGACTTCCCGCCGCGGTGGAACAAGCGTTGACCTGTGACTCGGAGGTGCGGCGAATTGCGTCGAAGTATGCCAACGCTTCGAACTTCCTCTACCTCGGGCGACGTTACAACTTCCCGACGGCATTGGAGGGGGCACTCAAGCTGAAAGAAATCAGCTACATCCACGCGGAGGGCTACCCCGCCGCCGAGATGAAACACGGCCCGATCGCACTGGTCGATGAGCAAACGCCCAGCGTCTTCATCATGCCTCGCGGAACCACGTACGACAAAGTGATGTCGAACATGGAAGAGGTCAAAGCTCGCGGCGGCCCGGTGATCGCCATTGCTAGCCACGAAGAGACTCAAATCCGCCGAATCGCGGACGAGGTGATCATGATTCCGGAGGTTCCGGAGTTTCTGCAGCCGATTGTCTCGGTCATTCCGCTTCAGTTGCTTTCCTACCATATTGCCGTTTTGCGGGGTTGTGACGTCGACAAACCGCGTAATTTGGCGAAAAGCGTGACGGTTGAGTAAATTTCGCGTTTGGTGATGCCTGGGCAATAACTAGGGTTTCATCGGAAGCCACCTCGCTTCTACCGTCAGAGCCGGGCTTCACTCGGACCGGGCTTCATTCGATCCGGGATTTCACTTCATTTCCTTTTACACTCGCAGCGGAGCATTCCTGAGATGAACGATCGGGGACTGAGCTACAACTCTCGCAAAGCACTGATGGTCCACATTGGCGAAAACGCCGGGGCGGAAATCGCCGACCTGCTGAACAGCCTGCTGGAGGAAGTCGAAGAGCTGCGTCGCACGAAAGTCAGCATCACCCGCATCGTTCCCGGGCGTCAGCCCGTTCAGGAATTCATCGAAGAGCCTGTTTGAGACGTCCTGAGGCGAGTCGACTGCTCCTCCGAGGCGGATTGAGTTCGCTGAAACAGTTCGGCGACTGGACTCGGTGGACTGACACCGCAATTCGGGCATCGCAACCCGGACACGGCCGCCAGGAAACAGCAAAAAGTCGCCACGAAGCGTTTCTGCCCACGCCGCTCGAGTAGCGTGATTGAGTTGACAGGTTGGCCTTTTGTGTCGACAGTGTCGGGTTCTCGGGAGAAGTCTCCCATGTTTCCCCACCCACGCTCGTCTCGCCATACATGTCTGACGCTTCCTCGACCGCCCCCAGCCAATCGGGGGCCGCTTCGCAATCCACCGGCAGCCGCACGTTGCTGGACAAAATTTGGGACCAGCACGTGGTCCACGCCCCTGAAACGGGCCCCGCGATTCTCTACATCGATTTGCACCTGGTCCACGAAGTGACCAGCCCCCAAGCGTTCGAAGGGCTGCGAATCAACAACCGCAAAGTGCGTCGTCCAGAACGCACCATCGCGACGCCCGACCACAACGTCCCCACGTCCGACCGCAGCCTTCCCATCGCCGACCCGATCAGCCGCAAGCAGATCGAAACGCTTCGCGACAACTGCAAAGAGTTTGGCGTTCCGCTGTTTGATATTCACGATGTCCGCCAAGGGATTGTCCACGTCATCGGGCCTGAAAACGGATACACCCAACCCGGCATGACCATCGTGTGTGGTGACTCGCACACCGCAACGCACGGTGCCTTTGGCTCGCTGGCATTCGGGATCGGAACCAGTGAGGTGGAACACGTTCTGGCCACGCAAACCTTGCTGCAGTTCAAACCCAAAACGTTTGAGCTTCGCGTCGATGGTGAGCTGGCTCGCGGAGTCACCGCGAAGGATTTGGTGCTCTACCTGATCGGCCAAATCGGAACGGCGGGCGGAACCGGTTACGTCTTGGAGTTCACCGGCGACGCGGTTCGAAATCTGACCATGGAAGAGCGAATGACGGTCTGCAACATGTCGATCGAGGCGGGAGCCCGGGCCGGCATGATCGCGCCTGACCAGACGACGTTTGACTACCTGCGTGGTCGTCCTGAGTGCCCGGCTGATTTCGATGCTGCCGTGGAACAATGGAAGCAGCTTCCATCGGATCCCGGTGCCACTTATGACCGCAGCAACGTGTATCGCGGTGAGGACATCCGTCCGCAAGTCACTTGGGGGACCAACCCGGGCCAGGTGTGCAGCGTGGATGCCGTGGTTCCATCTCCCGGCGACAGCACGGACGTCAACATTCAGAAGTCGACGGCTTCGGCACTGCAGTACATGGATTTGAAAGCCGGCACGCCGATCACGGACATTGGGATCGACCGGGTCTTCATCGGTTCGTGCACCAACGCTCGCATCGAAGATTTGCGTGCCGCTGCGGCCGTGATCAAAGGCCATCGCTGCAGCGACAAGGTCAACGCGATGATTGTCCCTGGTAGCGGCAAAGTGAAGTTGCAAGCGGAAGAAGAAGGCCTGCACAAGGTCTTCATCGAAGCTGGGTTCGATTGGCGTGAAGCCGGTTGCAGCATGTGCTTAGCGATGAACCCTGACAAGCTTGCACCCGGCGAGCGTTGTGCCAGCACCAGCAATCGCAACTTCGAAGGTCGTCAAGGAAAAGGCGGACGCACGCACTTGGTCAGCCCCGCCATGGCCGCCGCCGCGGCGATCGAAGGTCACTTTGTTGACATTCGCCAATGGGATTATCGCTGATTTGACAAAGGGCAATTCAGCCAGGATGCCGGCACTTGGTCACTCGTAACTGGTCATGCACTGCCGGATTTTGATTTTTGTCTTCGCGCTAACGATTGGCGTGGAGACTCTCAACTAACAAACCACCTCCCAAAAGCGAATAGCTTGAAAGTCACGAGCTAACAGCTGACGCCGAAGGTTTTCACCATGCAAAATTTCACTGTTCATCAGGGTGTCGTCGCGACGTTGGATCGCGCCAATGTCGATACCGATCAAATCATTCCCAAGCAATTTCTCAAACGCATTGAACGCACCGGATTCGGTCAGTTCCTGTTCTACGATTGGCGTTTTTTGGAAGACGGCGAAACGGAGAATCCCGATTTCGAACTGAACCGAGTGAACGTCAAAGGTGCGTCGATTCTCGTCACGCGTCAAAACTTCGGCAGCGGCAGTAGCCGTGAGCATGCGGTTTGGGCATTGGATGATTACGGCATCCGCGCCGTGATCGCACCGTCCTTTGCGGACATCTTTTTCAACAACTGCTTCAAGAACGGCGTGCTGCCGATTTCGTTGTCCGAGGAGGATGTCGAAGAGTTGTTCCAGCGTGCCGCGAAGGGCAATCCTTACCAGTTGACCGTGGACTTGGAGAAGCAAGTCATCACGGACGGCGAAGGTTTCGAAAAGTCATTCGAGGTGGATCAGAGCCGACGCCACAACCTGTTGCACGGGTTGGACGACATCGCGCAAACGCTGCAGCACGAAGAAAAAATCACAGCCTTCGAAGAAGCCCGCGGTTGAGCCGGCTTCCGCGGGAGTAGCAGTGCCGGTGATTTTGGTGTCACTGGTCGTCGAATCCGAATCAAACCCAAAAGTATAAAAGCCCAGCAGTCCGAGCGACTGCTGGGTTTTCTTTTGGGTGGCTCACGCAGCAGTCACCGCGTGATCGCTCTATCCTCGTTTTGAGGGCGTTAGGTATGACCGATGTGCGATTGGGAAGTTCGGTGCTTGTCCCAAGAATGTTGTAGCGTGCGGAGGTGAAGGATGCCTTGGTCGGACATGGATGCGGCGCGTGAAGGTTTGTCCCTGGCGGGGTCGCTTTTCGCCGTGCTTTCGACATTTTACTTCTGGTTGATCCGGGCGAACCGTGAGCGAGCCAAAGTGGAAGCGTGTGCGGTCAACGGGCTTCGCGGCACCATGCTGATGGCGATGGAGGACACCGCCACGTATCGAAGCGTTCAGCCTTCCGAAAACGAAATCGTGTTGAAGTACTGGTTGGATCTCGCGATCGTCAACAACAGCGAACTGCCCAATGCTTTGTTGGGCATCAAGGTCTGGATGAAATTCGCCGACGGTCGATGGCATGCGATGCAGGTCGGCGCGGTTGAATCCGGCGAGGATTTGTTTCCCATCAATGTGGATCCATTGACCACCGCGGCACTTCACTTAACGCTCGCAACCAAGATCCCGGGCGAAGTCTCCGGCGGTTTTCGTGAACGCGAATGTGCGGCTGGGGACGCGTTGCCATCGGAGGTGCCTATCCGCATCGAGATGCAGGCCTTACGTGACAAGGTCTTCGTCACCGAGTTGGTCGATGACGGTCGCCGTCTGTTGCGAACCGACGCGGAGTCGATGGCTGCTTCCAAGACTGCCGCCTGATTCGTTGCTCAAGGATTGCGGATTCGATTTGCTGCTTGGTCAGGCAAGCACCGCAGATTCGGTTGATCGTGTGGACGACGAGATCGAGCTTTCCACGATCGGGATATGACGTTGGTTGATCTCAGGATTGCGGCGCAAGTTCTCAATCATGGGTTGAGTCAAGCGTCGACCGCCAGTGACAACCTTTGGGCCATCGGAAATGCGAATGTCTTCGTAGGGAATCATGCCGGGACATAGTTCGTCGACCGGGACCATGGTGAGGCAGAGTGTGTCGTGGTTGTCATTCAAACATTCCATTGCACGGATCAGCTTGTCGGAAAGCTCGGGCATGATGGATTGAATGGTCGATGAAGTTGCTTCCACGCACAGGCCCTTCGCGGTCAGGAAGTTCCAGTAGAAGACGACTCGCAACAGCAGAGCCGAGATCTCAATGCGTCGGCCGGTTTCGTTGAGCCGTTGAGCTTTGGGAACGACCAGAAGAAGGTCAACGATCCAATCAAACCGAGGGATCTTTTTCAACATTCCCGCCGATGTTTTGCAGATCTTGCGGAACAGTTCTTGGTGTTCTTCGGTGGTTGGGTCGAGTTGGTCGAATCGTTTGGACTCTTCGGAGTTCAGCATCGCAATGCCAACCAGGAACACACGTGCGGCGATGCGTTCTTCCCAACCAAGTTGCAGCGAAAGATTACGTGAGAGGTCGGTGATGGCTTCGACCATTCGGCTTGTGTCGAGGTGTCGCCCATCCGGCATCTCGATCAAGTCGGTCATAAAGTCTAACGTTCCGGCGAAGGTTCCACTCAGCAGGTCCTTGGTTGAGACTTGCGTGTTGTGTTGTTGTTGAGCGGCTTCGATCGTTGCGATCATCTGATCCGGATCGCAGGGTTTGTTAAGGAACTTGAACACCTTGCCGTCGTTCACGGCTTGGATGGCGGTGTCGAGTTCTTTGTTGGCCGTCAGCATCACGAAGACCGCATGAGGCATCGTCTTTCGCAGTTCCGTGATCGTTTGAATGCCATTCATCTCCGGCATCTGCATGTCGATCACGACCACTGAGAAGTCGCCATTGATCTTGGATTGGGTGATGGCGGCCGCTCCGCCATCGGCGGAATGGATCTCGTAGCTGGGGTCCAGCTTCGTTTTGGCCATTTCCGTCAAGATGTTGAGAAGGACCGGATCGTCATCAACGAACAGAATGTTTTTAGCCATGTTGTGCCCCGTCTAGTTTCTTGGACGCCATCGGCGTCAGCCCGTTGTATCCGCTCGAGAGTCTGCTTTGTGTCGAGGTCGAGCGGTGAACGCCCCCGTTTTGCCCTTGGGGGAGTCTTGTTGCTGCGAACGAACTCAGCTTTTCGATTTCTGAGCAGCTCGTTCAGTGGAACGGTAGCATCCAATTGAGGATCTTTAGTGGAGTGTTCCGGCGCAATCCATTGACCAAGGCCTGTTTTCACGGTTGGGGTTGTTGGATTTGACGATTGTCCGGGGGGTGGGTGTATCTTGAGCGTGCAGAAAGACTGCTTTCTGTTGCGTTCGCTGAGGCGGTCCCTTGGTGAAGTCAGTGAGTGTTGTTTGCCTTATTAAGAATGTGCCGCAGCTCGTTGGTGACGCCGCCCGGATCAAGATTGCATTTCTGCAGACCCGATTGCAGGGACGCTCGACGCGGCAAAAGGCGGCATTTGAAATCCCCATGAGGCTGGGCCGACAATTCGTGGGAAATGAGATAGCATTCCCGCTGTTCAATCTTCAGCTTCCCCCAGGGTGACTTGATGACTTTTGCGACGCAGCTCAATGCGGCCATTTTGCGGACTGGATCGGTAACGTGTGTGGGCTTGGACCCTCGTTTGGAGCAGTTGCCCAAGCCGCTGCGAGAGTCGGTGGTGGAAGGCAAGGCAGATTCCGCCGCGGCCGCCTACACGCAGTTTTGTTGCGAAATCATCGATGCCGTCGCGGACCTAGTCCCATGTGTGAAGCCACAGGCGGCTTTTTTCGAGCAATTGGGCCCGGCGGGTATGGTCTCTCTCGGCGAAGTGATTGCTCACGCGAATCGAGCGGGCCTGTTGGTGATCACCGATGGGAAACGCAACGATATCGGCAGTACCGCCACGGCCTATGCCGACGCTTACTTAGGGTGCTCCGGCCCGGAGCGTTCGCCCTGGGGAAGCGATGCCTTGACCGTCAGCCCGTATTTGGGGCGTGACAGCCTGGAACCGTTTGTGGAGGTTTGCGATCGCCGGGCGGCCGGGATCTTCGTGCTGGTCAAGACATCCAATCCCGGCGGTGGATATCTGCAGGATTTGTCCGTCGATGGAAAGACCGTCTATCAATCCGTGGCGGAGTTGGTGACCGAGCTGAACTCGACGCGGCTGGACGCGGATGGCTATGGACCGGTCGGGGCGGTCGTTGGTGCGACCTATCCTGAGCAATTGGTTGAGTTGCGAAAGGCAATGCCTCACAGCATTCTCTTGGTCCCTGGATTTGGGGCTCAAGGCGGATCAGCCGAAGATGTACGGCCCGCTGTGGATGCAAACGGCGCGGGCGCGGTTGTGAATAGTTCACGGCACATCATCTTTGCCTACAAGCGTGCCGAGTTCTCTGTGGCCGCGGATGAAAGCAATTGGCAAGACGCCGTTCGCGAAGCAACGCTTCAGATGAATGAGCAACTCAAGTTCTGAGAGGTGACTCTGCCTTTCGTTAGCTTGCCTATTTGCCCCGTTTTGGTGTTTTGTCACACCGCTTTCGTGTCTCTGCGAAGCGGTGGATGGTCTTGCACGCGAGCACCGTTCCGGTCATGCCGGCGAAAGAGCAATTTGTTGTGCGACACAATGTCGCTGACGGCGCGCTGGCCTTGCGAGCGTAGGTACTTACGGCTGATAATCCCGGCCCGCGTCGGCAGGAGTTGCGCGGATGCTCTATTACTTTTTCTTGTCTCGTCGACGCGTTCTCGCCCTGTGGCTTGCTGATCGAACCAACGGTTTGCTCAGTGTGCACTTGGTATTTGGGAATGGTTATTTGTTGGCGAGTGATTTGGATCGATCATGAAACGTTTTTTGTTTCCACGTTGGGTCAATCCCTTCTTGGGCGTTCTGGGACTGGCCCTCGTTGGTGGAGGCGTCTTCGCCGCTGCCATGGGAGGTTTGGTCACGGACCCGCAAACACTCAACGTGGGCTACCAGCCGACTCAACCGGTCCCTTTCAGCCACGCGATTCACGCGGGGCAGTTGAAGATGGATTGTCGCTACTGCCACAACACCGTCTTTGATGCGGCTCACGCGGCGGTGCCTCCGACTGCGACCTGCGTGAACTGTCACTCGCCCGCCGGCGACAACGGCCAAACCGCTTTGGGCGCCGTTCATGTCGACAGCCCCAAGCTCGATCCCATTCACGAAAGTTGGAAGAGTGGTCGCAGTGTGGCTTGGAAACGCATTCACAACCTGCCCGAATTCGTTTACTTCAACCACGCAGCACACGTGAATTCCGGTGTCAGCTGCGTTTCGTGCCACGGTCGCATCGATCAGATGGAAGTGGTTTATCAACACGAGCAATTGTCGATGGCATGGTGCATCACCTGTCACCGAAATCCAAACGAACACCTTCGCCCGGTTGAGTTCGTCACCAAGTTGGATTGGACGCCGCCCGAAGATTGGGACCAAGAGGCGTTCGCCAAGGCTCATCGCGAAGAGAACAACATCAATCCACAAGTCCATTGCGCGGTTTGCCACCGATAGTTTCGCAAACCCAGGATTGCCTGCGGGCGATTCCGAGAACCCAGGCCTGCTGATCTGATCGGCTGACTCACCGCAAACTGAACTAAGAAGACTTTCCTCCATGACCACTTCGACCCAAGACGCCGGTTTCGATTCTTCCGAAGCCTCCCCATCGTCCGCTGCTGGCAAGCCGCAGTATTGGCGGAGCTTGTCGGAATTTCGTCAGGATGAGTCGTTCGTGAACGACTTTCTACACCGCGAATTTCCCGTCGCAGCGTCGGAGTTCCCCGAAGGCGTTTCGCGTCGTCGTTGGATGCAAATCATGGGTGCGTCGCTGGCGATGGCTGGAGCCGCTGGATGTCGTTACCCCGAGGAATTGATCGCTCCGTTCGTGTTGCGTCCCGCCAACCGAGCACCCGGTGAGCAGTATCAAGCCGCCACCAACTTCGAATTGGCTGGCGAAGTTCAGCACTTGCTGATCACCAGCGTCGACGGTCGACCAATCAAGGTCGAACCCAACACCAATCACCCAGCCGGTGGCGGCGCAGGAACCTATGCCCAAGCCAGCGTGTTGGGGCTGTACGATCCCGATCGCGCCCGCGGCGAAGCCGGTGTGCCGATCCGTTACGACGACACCGAGAAACGTCGTGTTGAGTCCGATTGGGACTCGTTTGCAAACTACGGACAAGCTTTGGTGCGTTCGGTTGGCAATGGCGAATCGGTTGCTTTGTTGATGTCGCCGACGACCTCACCAACCACGTTGCGATTGATCAGCGAACTGCAGTCGAAATTGCCCGCCGCGTCGGTCTGTGTTTACGATCCGATCGATGGTGGCTTGATGAACGAAGCCACCCAGCGTGCTTTCGGTCAACCTGCCGCACAAAAGTTTGACTTCAGCGAAGCGGAGTGCATCGTCGCTTTCCAGTCGGACTTCCTAGGTAGTGACGCTGGTAGCCAAAGCAACTCACGCACTTTCGCGGCCAAACGCGATCCGATGCGTGAGGAAACTAAGCTCGAGATGAGCCGTCTGTACGTCGCTGAAGGTGGATACACCACGACCGGTGCCGCCGCCGACGTTCGCATTGCGATTCGTCCTAGCCAGATGAAGGCCGTCTTGGCTGAACTCGGACGCCGAGTCGAAAAAGCCAAAGCTGGCGAAACGTTGGGCAAAGAGTACGACCTCGAACATCTGCCCGAAGAAGGCGACGCCTACAACGAAATCGACGCTGCGGCACGATTGGATCGATTCCTGAACGCCGCTGCCGCCGACTTGGCCGCTGCCGGTGACAAGGGCGTTGTCGTCGTTGGCGAAACGCTTGGCGCTGACGCCATCGTCGCCGGCATCGACATGAACTCGAAGTTCGGTTCACTGGGGTCGATCCAAAGCTTCCGTCCGTACGCCGGGCCAGAACTGAAGAATCAAATCTCGATCAAGGACGCCCTCGACGGTATTAACTCGGGCGAGTTGAGCACCGTGATCATCGTCGACGCGAATGTGGTGCACACCGCTCCTGGCGACATGGATTTCGCGAAGGCTTTGGAGCGTACTGAGCGTTCGATCTATTTGGGGATCTACGACGACGAGACCGCTGAAAAATGCGATTGGTCGTTGCCGATGAGTCACCCGCTGGAATCCTGGGGTGACTGCGTCGGAGCCGATGGGCACTACGGTGTTTGTCAGCCGCAGATTCTGCCGCTGCTCGGTGGTCGATCGGCCGCGGAAGTCTTGGCGTTGATGTTGGAACAAGACGAAACCGAAGGCGAGAAATTGGTGCGACGCACCGCCGATTCGGTGACCGGTTCGGCGATCAGCGATCGACAATGGCGAAAGCTTCTGCACGATGGATACGCCGACGACTTGGTCGTTTCGGTGGAGGAATTGTCCGCTGGGGATACCGCGGTTGAATTGCCTGGTGAGCTTCCTGAGATCACGATGGATGTGGACCAGGACAGCATCGAAGTGGTGTTCACCGCCTCGGAAGCCCTCTACGACGGGCGCTTTGCCAACAACGGTTGGTTGCAGGAAATGCCACAAGCCCTGACCAAATTGGTTTGGGACAACGCGGCGATCATGAGCCCCCGCACAGCGGAAGCCCTTGGCATCAAACACGGTTTGATGGTGGCGATTCGTCGCGGCGACACGACGGTGGAATTGCCCGTCTATGAAATGCCCGGATGTGCTCCTGGCGTGATCACCACCCAAATCGGTTACGGCCGAACTCGCGTGGGTGCTGTTGGCGGTTCGACCGAATTGGAAGTCGATCCCGTTGGCGTCAACGTTTCGCCGATTCGCACCATCGATTCCATGTTGCTGGCTCAACCCGTCGAGGCTCGCCCGCGTTACACCGAATACGACCTGGTCACGACCCAAGATCACTGGGCGATTGATGAGCTTGGTCGCGACGAAGCCGAAAGCCGCAGTTTCAGCCTGATCCGTGAAGGCACCTTGGAGTTGCTGAAGAAGCTTCCCGAGTTCACCGAAGCCAAAGGGCCACACGTTCCGAAGGTGGGTGAAAACGGTTCGCTTTGGAAAGAGCCGATCAATGAGATCGAAGAACGCAAAGAAGACGTGCCTCAATGGGGGATGTCGATCGATTTGACCAAGTGCCTGGGCTGCAACGGCTGCGTGATTGCTTGCCAAAGCGAAAATAACGTTCCGATCGTTGGCAAGGAACAAGTTGGCAACAGCCGCGAAATGCATTGGTTGCGAATCGACCGATACTTCCAAGGCGATCCTGATGTGGCGGACATCGTTCAAGAACCGGTGACGTGCATGCACTGCGAAACCGCACCGTGTGAACAGGTTTGTCCCGTCGCGGCAACGGTTCACACCAACGAAGGTCTTAACGCGATGACCTACAACCGTTGCATCGGGACTCGTTACTGTGCCAACAACTGTCCTTACAAAGTCCGTCGCTTCAATTACTTCAACTACAACAAAGAAGTGGGCGTGGGTTACGGCATCGACGCTTACCCAGGTTCGATCGAAAAGGCCAATCGCAAACTGCAGCAATTGGTGTTGAACCCCGATGTCACCGTTCGCGGTCGTGGGGTCATGGAAAAGTGCACCTACTGCGTGCAACGAATCGAGCACGCCAAAATTGACGCTCGCAAAGAAGGCCGTCGCATGGTGGAAGACGGTGCCGTCGTCACAGCTTGCCAAGCAGCTTGCCCGACCAACGCGATTGAGTTTGGCAACATCGCGGATCCTGAATCGGCTGTTTCGAAAGCCAAGGCGGACATTCGCAGCTACGGCATGTTGACTCAGCTCAACGTCAAGCCACGCACGACCTACAAGGCTCGAATTCGCAACACGCCATTCGCCTTGATGACGCGTTCACAGATCAACGATTTGTCGCTGGAGGCTCCTCATCACGGGCACGGTGACCACGGTCACGAAGATCATGGCGATCATGGGCACGGCGAAGAGCACGGCCACGATTCGCACGACGAACATGGTCATGGTGAAGAGGAACACGCCACGAACGCTCGTCGGCCCTTCCAGTTGCCGATTGTTTAGCGAAGTCCTCCGCACCGCATATCATCTACGAACTCAACCCTCCTTTCTCAGCCCTTTCCATGTCTCTCGCAATCCCAAACGGACTGGATAATTCGAACGACCGCCCCGGTCAGCGTGCACCGCTGGTCCTTGGCGATACGAATTATCACTCGATCACCGAAGCGGTCTGCAAGATCGCCGAGCAACCACCGTCTCGCGCGTGGGTGATCGGGTTCTTGGTTGCTGTTCACTTGGCGACCATGTTGGGATTGTGCATCGCTTACCTGATCTATACCGGGGTGGGTGTCTGGGGGAACCGGGCGCCGATCTTCTGGGGTTGGCCGATTGTCAACTTCGTGTTTTGGGTCGGGATTGGTCACGCCGGTACGTTGATCAGCGCGATTTTGTACTTGTTCCGCCAAGAATGGCGAACGAGTATCAACCGCACGGCAGAGGCCATGACGATTTTCGCGGTGGTTTGTGCGGGGACCTTCCCCGGCATCCACGTGGGACGTGCTTGGTTGGCATTTTGGTTGGCACCCTATCCAAGTTTGAACTTGTGGATGTGGCCTCAATTCCGCAGTCCGCTGCTGTGGGACGTTTTTGCGGTCTCGACCTACGCCACCGTTTCGCTGTTGTTCTGGTACATGGGGATGGTTCCCGATTTGGCGACCTTCCGCGACCGCAGTAAGAACCCTTTCCGCCGTGCGATCTACGGTGTGCTGGCCCTGGGGTGGAGCGGTTCATCGCGTCACTGGATGCGTTACGAAAAAGCTTACGCCTTGCTGGCGGCTTTCGCGGCTCCGCTGGTTTTGTCGGTGCACACGATCGTGTCCTTTGACTTCGCGGTCTCACAGGTTCCTGGTTGGCACACGACAATCTTCCCGCCTTACTTCGTCGCCGGTGCGATTTTTTCCGGTTTCGCGATGGTGATCACGTTGATGGTTCCCGCCCGGACGATCTTCAACATCGAGAAGCTGATCACGATTCGGCACCTCGAGAATATGTGCAAAATCATCCTGACGACCGGTTTGATCGTCGGTTTGGCATACGGCACCGAATTCTTCATCGCTTGGTACGGCCAAGTTCCCGAAGAGAAGTTCGCTTTCATCAACCGTGCCTTCGGGCCGTATTGGTGGGCGTACTGGACAATGATCGCCTGCAACGTGATCTCGCCCAATATCTTCTGGTCAAAGAAAGCTCGCACGACACCTTGGATCATGTTTGTCGTTTCGATCTTCGTGAACATCGGAATGTGGTTTGAACGTTTCGTGATCACGATCACCAGTCTTTCCCGCGACTATTTGCCAAGTGCTTGGGCTTACTTCAGCCCGACCTGGGTCGACTGGTGCATGTTGATTGGTTCGTTTGGTTTGTTCTTCACCCTGTTCCTGTTGTTCTGCCGTTTGATGCCGATCGTCAACATGGCAGAAACCAAAGCGACTCTCGCGAAAGAGTTGCACATGGCTCACGCCGACCATTCGCACGAGGGCGACCACTGAGGCCGGTTCGTTTGCCGAAACGTCCTCAGAAGTGCTGAATCCCGATCACTGATAACTGTTCACTGAAATCTTTCCCATGACTGAATCCCAACCCACACCGCAAACGGTCAAGGACGATCAAAAAGTCCACGGTGTTGTCGCCGAATTCACGGATGTTGATTCGTTGTTGGCGGCTTGTCGTCGCGTTCGCGATGCGGGCTACACCAAGGCGGATGCGTTCACGCCGTTCCCGGTGCACGGGATCGATACGGCGCTGGGGATCAAGCCAACGGTGTTGCCTTGGATCGCGTTGGCGGCTGGTTTGACCGGGACGACCATCGCGTTGGTGATGCAAACCTGGATGAACGGGATCGACTACCAATACATCATCTCGGGCAAGCCATTCATTTCGCTTCCGGCCTTCATCCCGGTCACGTTTGAATTGACGATCTTGCTCGCATCGTTCGGAACGTTCTTCGGAATGTGGGCACTCAACGGTTTGCCGAAGTTCAGCAACCCGATGTTCACCAGCCCTCGTTTTGACCGGGCGACCGACGACACGTTTTTCTTGTTCCTCGACGCCAAAGACGCTCGTTTTGACGAAGCCGGTGCCAAGGCGTTGCTATCGGAACTGGGTGGTGAATTTGTGGAGCCGGTGGTGGAGGATGAAACCTCCAAAGTGATTCCCAAGGGGCTGCTGATCGGTTTGGCGACAATCATTTTCTTGTCGTTCATTCCAGCATTGGCTGTTTTGCGGATGCGAGTGACCAAGAGTGGTTCGCCTCGTTTCCACATCTTCCCTGACATGGACTTCTCGCCATCCAAGGACGCTCAGCAAACAACGACATTGTTTGCCGATGGCCGTGCGATGCGACCTGACGTGCCCGGTACTGTTCGCCGTGGTGATCTGGATTGGGACGTCAACTTCAAGACCGGAATCGACATGGAGCAACTTGCCACGATTGACGCTCCGCGAGCTGCCCAGCTGGTCGCCCTGCAGGATGACGTTGCCGTCGACGAAGACGACGAGGTGGCGGAAGCCGACGCCGCATCGGAAGAATCGGCACCCGCCGCGGACGAAACTGGCGACAACACACCTTGGTTGACCCAAAATCCATTGGAACTGTCGGACGAAGTTCTGGCCCGTGGTCAACAACAATTCAATATCTACTGCTCCGTCTGCCATGGCATGAACGGCCGCGGCAATGGCTTGGTCAATCGCCGAGCACAGAAGATCCTGGCAACCACCTGGACGCCACCGTCGAATATGCACGACCCGACGCTGTATGCCGACGTTTACCCCGACGGCAAATTGTTCAGCACGATCACCAACGGCATCCGCAAAATGCCTGGTTACGCATCGCAAATCAAAGCCAAAGATCGCTGGGCCGTTGTCGCCTACGTGCGTGCTTTGCAAGCCAGCCAAAACGCATCGCTGGAGGACGTGCCGGAAGGCAAACGATCCGAGATCGAAAAGGAGCAAGCCGACGTGCAGGCTCAGTTGAAGGCGGCAGAGGAAGCGACAGCCGACTCGGCCGAAGAATCCAGCGAAGCAAGCAGCGACGAGAACAGCGAAGCAAGCAGCGACGAGAACAACGAGTAAGGCGATCCAGGAAGCTGGCTTCGCTGGAAGCCAGTCGCCTAACCGCCCGAAGCCGGTCAGCCCGGCAACCCCACAGTCATTTCATCACTTAGGTCTCAGCCCTCACATCTCCCATGTCACACAAAGCGGTCGCTATCAAGCCTGCCGATGACCCAGCGTTTCAGCTTCCCGCCTCCTTGGCCGGACTGTCGTTGCCCATGATCATCGTGGGCATCGTGGCACTCGTCGGTGGTGCGTTCTTCGCGAGTTCGTCCGTTGGCGGTCGATTTGGTATGTCGTCCTACCTGGTCGCATACATGTACTGCCTGACCTTGGCGATCGGCTCGCTGTTCTTCGTGTTGATTCAATACCTGTCACGAGCCGGATGGAGCGTGGTGGTGCGGCGAATTGCCGAGTTGATGATGATCATGGTCATTCCGCTCGCATTGCTGTTCATTCCCATTGCCGTCGCGGCTTACAGCGGGTCGTTGTACACCTGGTCGGTGGAAGGCTATCAAGCGGACCACGGGATTCCACTGGCTATCTGGGAGCAGAAAGAAAAGTGGTTGAACCCCAACTGGTTCCTGGTTCGTTCGCTCGTCTACTTGGGCGTGTGGTGCGGGATTGCGGCCTGGTACTACCGCGGTAGCCAGCAACAAGACGAAACCGGTGAGATCACCATCACCGAAAAACTGCAAGCTCGCAGCGGCCCCGCCGTGATCGCGTTTGCACTTTGCACCTCGTTCGCTGCATTTGATTGGGTGATGAGCCTGGCACCGATGTGGTTCTCCACAATGTTCGGGGTCTACATCTTCACCGGAAGCATCCTGTCGGCCCACTGTGCCATCTGCCTGTTCAGCTTCTTGCTACAGCGTGCCGGTGCCCTTCGCGACGAAGTCACGGTGGAGCACTACCACGACTTGGGCAAATACATCTTTGGATTCATTTGCTTCTGGGGCTACATCTCGTTCAGCCAATACATGCTGATTTGGTACGCGAATATTCCGGAAGAGACGCATTGGTTCTTCACCCGGTCATCGGACGGATGGTTCAACGTTTCCGTGTTCCTGATGATCTTCCACTGGGGATTGCCTTTGTTCGGCACGATGAGCCGCCACGTGCGTCGTCGTCCTTGGCTGATTTCCAGTTGGGCCGCCTACATTTTGGTGCTGCACCTGGTCGACTTGTACTGGATCATCATCCCCGAAGCGGGTGTGGGACTCGGCGGAGCCACCGGAATCATTTCGACGCTGATCTGCGTGTTGGGCATGGTCGCGTTGATGTTGGGATTGATGCTGAAATTGGCAGCCGGATCCCGCGTGTTGGCTGTTCGCGACCCACGCTTGGGCGAATCGCTGGCGTTTGAAAATTTCTGATCTGTTCGGCGTTTTGCGGCAATTTGCCGCTGGTCGGAACCCACCCGTCTCCTTTCTACTGAAACCTACACATGGCAGCCTACGACGACCTCAATGTGAAGCGAATCGCGGTCATTAGCGTGATCTCGATCCTGGTCACTGCGGTTACGGTCTTAGCCGTCCAAGTCCTGTATTTCGCGATGGCGGACATCGTCGACACTCGAAAGGTTCAAGCCGCGTCGTACTCGCGTCAAAACACCGTGTTGTCGGAGCAATCCGCTGAAATTTCGCGTTATGGCGTGGACCCAGAAACCGGGAATGTAATTGTGCCGGTCGAAGAAACCATGAAGAAGATGGTTGCCGAGGCTCATTCGCACGACGAAGCCTGAGACGAAACCTAGAACCCTGAATTGAACAGCTGACAGATTTTCATGACCACAACGCACTCCTCTCGACCGTCGCATCGCTCGCCTTTGGCGGGGCGTTTTGCGCTGGTGGGATTGCTTCTGGTCGTGACCCTTGTGTCGCAAAAGTCCGCGGTTGCTCAGCCGAGTACTGGGGCGATGGAGCAAGGGGCTCCAGTGTTGCTCAACGATGGAGTGCCCAAAGGCGTCGAGAACGTCACCGTCGAGCAACGTCTTGGCAATACGCTTCCCAAAGACATGCCGTTGGTGGATTCGATGGGACGCAAGTTCCGTTTGGACCATTATCTGGACGGCGAGCGTTCTCTGATTCTGACGTTGAACTACAGCAATTGTCCGATGCTGTGCAACGTTCAGTTGAACCAGTTGGCACAGTCGCTCGAGAAGATGGACGACTTGAAGATCGGTGAAGATTTTCAATTGCTGAGTGTGAGCATTGATCCATCTGAAACCGACCAACGACTGCGGGACACCAAGCAACGTTATGTCGAGCAGGTGCCATCGCATGGGAAGGCCAACGATGGTTGGTCGTTCACTCGCACGACCAAAGCCAACGTGGATCGTTTGGCAAAGGAGGTCGGATTCTCCTACAAGTACAACTCACGCACCAAAGAATATGCTCACCCGGCGATGCTGGCGTTCGTTTCGCCCGACGGTGTGATCACACGGTATTCGTTGGGCGTGGCATTCCCACCGGACCAGATGAAGTTGGCGTTGGTCGAAGCTGGCCAAGGTCAGGTTGGCGGCATCGTCGATCAATTTGTCTTGTGGTGTTACAGCTACGATCCGAACGAGAACAGTTATGTGCCGCAAGCTTGGAAGCTGATGCGGTTGGGCGGAGGATTGACGATCACCTTGCTGGGGCTGGCACTGTTGCCCTATTGGCTTGGCCGCAAGGGTTCGCCTTCGCAGCACCCAAACAACGACACAGAATCCGGCGGCGATGAAACGCCCGCCCTCGGTTCCGAAGGGGATTCGGAACCGGCACCTTTGAAACCGACTCAGTGGCATTTGTCCTAGGAACCTGCCCGTCACGCGAGCAAACGCATCCGCGGACAAAAGCAAGTTTCTGACAGATCACTGCGAAATCACCATCATTCACATTCATGTTTCCTGCAAACGAATCGCTTGCCATGACGTTCCCAACCTTGTTGGCCGACCTGAACGAGAGCTTTTGGTTCCCGATCCAAGGTTCGTCGTTCGCTGAAGAGGTCGATTGGGTTTATGACCTGATCCTGTACATCAGCTTGGCGTTTTTCATTCCGATGATGGCGTTCATGGCGTGGTGCTTGGTCAAATACATCAAAGCACGAGGAACGAAGGCTGAAAGCCAAACGTCGCACAACACGCCTCTGGAATTGACTTGGTCGATCGGGCCGTCCGTGTTGCTGGTTTGGATGTTCGTGCAGGGATCGATTTCCTTCCTCGACATGCGTACGCCCCCCGAAGGCTCGTACGACGTCGGCGTTCAGGCCTTCAAATGGGGCTGGACGATGGATTACGGCAACGGCGTCTTTCATCCTGAATTGCACATTGTCAAAGACGAACCGACCAAGTTGTCGATGCGAAGCACCGACGTCATTCACAGTCTGTTCATCCCGGCTTTCCGAGCGAAGAAAGACATCGTGCCGGGCCGCTACAACTACATGTGGTTCAAACCAACCGTTGCGAGCGAAAAGATCAGCGATGAAGAACTCGCAAAGCTGAAGAAACAGAGCGAAGGTGCGACCTGGGACTACGACATGCACCAGGTAACGCCCGAAGGCTACACGTTCTTCGATTTGTACTGCACGGAATACTGCGGGAAGAACCACTCGGAAATGCAAACGGTCGTTGTTGTTCACGAGACCCAGGCTGAACTGGATGCGTGGATCAAGGCCAACTCGGCCCGTGGATCGGACGTCTCGCAGGAAGCTTGGGGTGAGCTGCTTTACAACCGTCGCGGTTGTGCCGGTTGTCACTCGATCGACGGCACCAAATTGGTAGGACCGTCGTTCAAAGACCTCTACGGCAGCGAGCACCCGTTGGCCAGCGGTGACAATGTCTTGGTCGACGAAAACTACGTCCGCGAATCGATCATCGCTCCGAAGGCGAAGGTGGTTGCTGGATATCAGCCGGTCATGCCGAGCTACAAAGGCCAACTCAGCGACGATGACATTGATTCGATCATCGCTTTCCTGAAATCGATCAGCGAAAACGCGCCTTCCGAGCCAGCAGCGGAGGCTGAATCCGAAGAGGAATCCGCCGAATAATTCGTTTAGCGAACGCAACGGATTCGGTAAACTGACCGAAGCCGACCCAACACACCTATCACCGACACGTTTTTACGGTCTCCAGAAGGGACGCCAATATGTCCAACGCAACACTTCCAGCGGGCGCTCGCGACCCCGGTTACCCCACCGAACGCGAGAACTACCTGACCAATTCCTCGGGCATCCTTAGTTGGCTGTTCACGCTGGATCACAAACGCATCGGGTTGATGTACCTGGTCGGTGTGATGAGTGCCTTCGCCATTGGCGGTCTGTTGGCGCTCGCGATTCGGCTGCACTTGCTCGATCCCGAAGGATGGATGTTCTCGGGTGCGGAAGCGAACAATATTTACAACCAAGTGTTCACCCTTCACGGGGCGATCATGGTGTTCTTGTTCATCATTCCGAGTATCCCGGCGGCGCTAGGGAACTTCCTGGTTCCAGTGATGCTCGGTGCGAAAGACGTTGGCTTTCCCCGACTGAACCTCAGCAGTTTCTACTTGTGGTTGTTCGGAGCATTCTTCTTCGTCACCGCACTGTTCAGCAGCGGTTTGGACACGGGGTGGACGTTCTACACGCCGTACAGCACAACCACCGACACATCGGTGATTTTGGCGACATTGGGTGCGTTCATCCTGGGATTCAGCTCGATCTTCACCGGGTTGAACTTCATCGTGACGATCAACACGATGCGTCCGCCAGGAATGACTTGGTTCAAGATGCCGTTGTTTTTGTGGGCGACTTACGCAACCAGCATCATTCAGGTCCTGGCAACGCCCGTTCTCGGCATCACGCTGTTGTTGCTGATCGCGGAGCGAACCATGCACATCGGGATCTTCGATCCGGAATTCAATGGGGACCCCGTCACCTACCAGCACTTTTTCTGGTTCTACAGCCACCCGGCTGTGTACATCATGATTTTGCCAGCATTCGGCATCATCAGTGAGTTGATCAGCGTTCATAGTCATAAGCACATCTTTGGGTACCGCTTCATCGCTTACTCCTCGATCGCGATCGCCTTGCTCGGCTTCTTGGTCTGGGGACACCACATGTTCACCGCGGGCATGAGCTCGCTGACGACCATCGTCTTCTCCGCGTTGACGTTCACCGTTTCGGTGCCGTCGGCGATCAAGGTGTTCAACTGGCTGGCGACGATGTACAAGGGCTCGATTAGTCTGACCACACCGATGTGCTACGCGATTTCATTCGTGTTCCTGTTCACCATCGGTGGTTTGACCGGATTGTTCCTGGGAACGTTGGCGACTGACCTGCACTTGCACGACACCTACTTTGTGGTTGCTCACTTTCACTATGTGATGGTCGGCGGAACGCTGATCGCCTTCTTGGGCGGTGTGTTCCACTGGTGGCCGAAGATGGTTGGCAAGCTTTACAACGAAACGCATGGACGAATCGCCGCATTGCTGGTCTTCTTGGGCTTCAACGGAACGTTCTTGCCACAGTTCGTGCTCGGTAGCCGCGGCATGCCTCGCCGCTATGCGACTTACGATCCGGAGTTTGCCACTCTGCACCAGCTCAGCACCTTCGGTGCATTGTTGTTGGGTGTTGGTCTGCTCTACGCGTTCATCGTGTTGATGGTGTCATTGGTGAAAGGCCGCCGCGCTCCCGCCAACCCATGGGGCGGTGTGACGTTGGAATGGCAATGCACCAGCCCGCCACCGTACTACAACTTCGAGCGACCACCGGTCGTTGGCGACCCTTACGATTTCCATAACCTGGAATGGGACGCTGAGAATGAGCGTTACGTGACGACCGAGCCGGAACGCAAATTGGCTCCTGAATCGACACCGGAAGAAGTTCCCGCTCACGCTGGCGGACAAAAGTAGTTCAAAAGCCCTGCGTCGAATTGTCCGTCCTGACGGATCGTGCGGCGTATCAAGGCAATCGTTATAAATCCCGCGGCATCTGGTCGGTGCCGCTTCCCGTTTTGAAACAGTTCACACGTCGGCCCACCGCTCATGGCAACGATCGACTCCGTATCTTCTGAAACCGATGCTCACGCGCATGATTCGCACGGGCACGATCACCCATCTTGGCTGGCGCACCACTTCGACACGCCGGAGCAACAATTCGACAGCGGCAAGCTGGGCATTTGGTTGTTCCTGGTCACGGAAGTCTTGTTCTTCAGCGGCATGTTCTGTGCCTACGCGATCTTTCGGATGCTTCGACCCGAGGTCTTCGTCGGTTGCAGTGAGTTCCTGAATACCAAACTCGGCGCGATCAACACCGGCGTCCTGCTCTTCAGTTCGCTGACCATGGCTTGGGCGGTTCGTTGCTCCCAAACGGAAGAGCACAAGAAGTTGGTTGCTTTGATCGCAACCACGCTTTCCTGTGCGATGGTTTTCTTGGGTGTGAAATCGATCGAATATTCGCACAAATGGGGCATGGGCCTGTTGCCGCCGGGTTCGTACTTCTACAACGCCGCGAATGAGCATCCGACGCAGGAACAATTGGTCGAACTGCATGGCTTTTCCGACTCGATGGCGTACTTCCTGACGCACAGTTTGTATTTCCTTTGTGCACCGTTCGCATTGATTGCTGCGGGTGTCTTGGTGTGGCTGATCATCGCGAAGGTAACCGGTAAAGATTTCCAATACGCCTGTGCGAAACCTTTGTTGGTGGTGGCACTGAGCTTCTTCGGAGGCGTGGGGTTGGGAACCATCCTGGAATCCGGTGGTGAACACCACGGAGAAGGCCACGTTGCGATGGCCGGCGATCATGGACATGGCGAGGAACACGCCGAAGGCGACCATGACGATCACGCCCACGAAGGTGGTGATCATTCGCACGAAGGCGAAGTGGCTGATGCTGAAGGAACTGTTGGTGTGGTCGAGTCGCCCTTGGGCGAAGACTATGCAGCGGTGGAGTTGCTGGCCGAGAACGAAACCAACACTGGATTGAAAGATCTGGTTGCGGCAGAGAAGGCTCAACAATCACTCGCGAAAGGACAAGTCGTTGCTGATCCTGCGGCAAGCGATTTGGGAATCTCCACTTTGGATGGTGAAGTGAACACGCCAAAGCAGGCGGGCGTTTTCTTCGGCATCTACTACTGCATGACCGGGGTCCACGCGATTCACATCTTGGCGGGGATTGGTGTTTTGGTTTGGCTACTGATCCGAGCGATCCGCCAGGACTTCAATCGTCAGTACTTCGGTCCGGTTGACTACGTCGGTTTGTACTGGCACTTGGTCGACTTGATCTGGATCTATCTGTTCCCGTTGCTGTACTTGATTCGCTGATTCGATCTACCGAACGGCCACTCTCACTCGACAATTCATTTCACACGATCGATCGAAAGTTTCACTATGTCTGCTCACGGACATTCCACCGATGACGCTCACTCGCACGATGGGCACGCGGAGGGCGATTTCGCTCACCCAATGCCAATGGGGATGCTGTTCAGCGTCTTCTTCGCGTTGGTCTTTCTGACCGTCGTGACCGTGGCTCAATCGAACTACAACTTGGGCAGCTTTGATATTGCCGTGGTGATGTTCATCGCCACGATCAAGGCGTTGCTGGTTGGGTTGTTCTTCATGCACTTGGCCTTTGACAAGCCATTCAACCTGATCGTTTTCCTTTCATCATTCGTCTTTGTTGGGTTGTTCGTGGTCATCACACTGAGTGATGCGAAGATGACAGCACCTTCGTTCGAAAACATCACGGACGAGCCACCAGTGGCATCCGCCGAGTTGTGACGCCGAAGCAACGGTCGTCGACCAGTGATTGACATTTCAAAAGCCACGCGTGCCGTTCACGGCAAGCGTGGCTTTTTTAGTGGCTCGACCGGGCGTCACGGCTTCGGTTGTGGATTTTTTGGCACGAAGAGTGCTTTGCCAGCCTTCCTGGTCCGTTTTTTTGACCTAAGCTTTGCAAGTTCACTCGCAACCCGGAGATGTTTTCAGTGATGTGTGTTCGTTTCCCGTTCAATTCTGGTTTGTTGTCCAAATCGATGTTGCTGTCTGCGGCTTTCGTGGGAATGCATGCGTTGGGGCAATCGGGCTCGGCTGTCGCAGAGGAATGGAGCGCGGTGGTGTTGCCCACCGGTGCTTACCGAGACCAGATTCAAGCGACTCCCATCGAGCAGCGGCCAGGTCGCCTTTTTCACGTCTATGGAAATACGGTTCGGATGCTTGATCGTTCGAGCGAAGTGCCCGTGACCTATCGCCCGTTTCGCCGGGTGGTGATCGGCACGGATTCACTTGCCGGCACCCGTCGCTCTGGTTTCTCGCGAGGAAATCGCTGATTCGAAGTCGGCAGTCGCGAAAAATTCTGACGGCGCGTGAGAATCAAGTCGCGACGGCATCCTGCAATTCAACACGCGTGTGTCATTTCCGTTGACGCACGCGTTTCTTTTTGATGGTTGTTCACGAAACAATCGGGACGAATGACGCTCTCGCTCGGCTCGCGAGGTGACGCTCTGAACGTCGTGATCAGGTCGACTCGATTCGCGATGTGAATGCTCGGTAGTCTTCCAACGTATCGATCCCGGGCGCCGAATTAGCGACGGATGCAACGACGATCGTTTTGCCGGCCTCGATCGCTCGCAACTGTTCCAGCTTTTCGATCTGCTCCAGCGTTCCCGGTGGTTGGGTGGCAAACCAAAGCAAAAATTCGCGCCGATAGGCGTACAAACCGATGTGTTGCCAGTAATTGGGCGGATCAGCACTGAGCAAAGACGTGGTGAGACCATCGCGAGGATGTGGAACCGCGGCACGGCTGAATGTGACCGCCCGGTGTTCCTTGCCACGCACGACCTTCACGCAGTTGGGATCGTCGACACGTTCTCGGTCGCGAATGGGGCAAGCGGCCGTGGCGATGTCGGCATCGGGATGTTCCAGCAGCATTTTGGCAACCGCATCAATGGTGTCTGGATCGATTTCCGGTTCGTCACCTTGGACGTTGATGAAGATGTCAACGTCTTCGTGCAGCAAAGCAATCTCAGCGATCCGGTCGGTACCGCTTTGGCAGTCGACGCTTGTCAGTCTCGCTTGACCGCCGAATGAGTCGACCTCCGCCGCCAGTCTTGGATCATCGACCGCAACCAGGACCTCATCGGCGACGCTGGATCGCGAAGCTGCATCGTAGGTGTGTTGAAGGATTGATTTCCCACCCGCCTGCAGCAGCAATTTTTGACTCAATCGCGACGAGGCCAAGCGTGCTGGGATCACGATCATGCATTTCATAGGAACATCGATTTGCGAGGGAGTTGAGGAATGAAGGAATCGCGAGCAGCTTGATCCCTTGAACGGCGGGGCATCGAGATTCCGGCGGTGATACCAATTAGTAGCAAAAATGGAACCACAGGGCCCACCTCGGAGCGTGATTCTCGCACCGCGACCCATGCGTTCGTTCGATGCGGTTAGAACTAGGGCCGAAGCGATTGCATGCAGCGAAACGGGACAGGACCCGGGCGACGTTGGCAGGCACGTCATCAATTTTGTTGTTCAACACGGCTCGTAGGTTTCTCATGTCAGACGACGTGCAAACATCCAATCGACAATCCGCATCGATGTGGGCATTCACCTCGGGCGATTTGAATGCCTTCTTTGGGTTGATGCTGGACAACGTTGCCGGGCTGTTGTTGATGACCGCTTTGCTGGCCGGGTTCGGACTGCCGGCGGCGTTCACGGTGACTCACATGGTTCCCGGAACAGCGTTGGGGGTGATGCTGGGAGACATCGCGTTCTTCTTCATCGCGTTGCGGATGGCCAAAAGGGAAAATCGCAGTGACGTTACCGCGATGCCTTTGGGTTTGGACACGCCATCGACGTTCGGCATGATTTTGTTGGTGTTGGGGCCTGCTTTCTTAGCGGCGACGGCGAGTGGAATGTCCGAGTTGGAAGCCGCGCGTCATACCTGGCACATTGGAATTTGGTGCACGGTTTTGAGCGGTGTGTTGAAGCTGGTCCTGGCACCGTTTGGACAAATCGTTCGCGATGCAATTCCGCGGGCTGGTTTGCTTGGATCACTGGCGGCGATCGCATTGGTGTTGATCAGTTTCTTTCCGCTGACGCACATCCTCGGATCACCATTGCCGGGATTGTTGGCACTGGTGATCGTGTTGGGCACCTTGATCGGTCACCTGCCGCTTCCCGGACGGACTCCTGGAACTCTCGGGGCACTGATCGTTGCCGGAAGCCTGTACTACTTTCTTTGCTTGTTAGGTGTTGCGGGTTATGAGCTTCCCGATCGGATGGAAACGGTTTGGTTTCCGACCCAGTGGATGGAATCGTGGCAGGGAACGTGGTGGGGAGCGTTGCCGGACGCATTGCCGTTTCTGCCGTTTGTTTTGCCGTTCGCGTTGGCGACGGTCGTGGGAGGCATCGACTGCACCGAATCCGCCGCGTCGGCCGGCGATGAGTATGACGCGAGAACGGTGTTGGGAGTCGAGGCGGCCGCGACATTTTTAGCGGGGCTGTCGGGCGGTGTGATCCAGACGACGCCGTACATTGGACATCCGGCCTATAAAGCGATGGGCGGACGGGCGACTTACACCTTGGCCACGGCATTGCTGGTGGGCAGCGCCGGGATTGTTGGTTACTTTGCGATTCTAAACGCCTGGATTCCTGCTCCTGCGGTTTATCCCATCCTCGTTTTCGTGGGATTAGAAATCACGTCGCAAACGTTCTTGGCGACACCGCGAAAGCACTATGCGGCGGTGGTGATCGCATGTTTGCCGGCCTTGGCTTATCTGGCGATGAGTTTGCCTGACCGCGTGTTTGGCGATTCGTTGATGTTGGACAACGGATACACGATGGAATCGTTGGGGGGCGATGCACTGAAGCACGACCTGCAGACGCTGCGGATGATTAGCAACGGTTTCATTATCACTGGTTTGCTTTGGTCATGGGCGTTGGCGTCCATGATTGATCGCAAGCTGTTGCTGGCGGGCGGGCTGATGATTGGCGGAGCGGTGTTGACGTTCTTTGGCGTCATGCATTCGCCGATTGAAGGGAACCGAATGTTCGTCCCCTTCGCCATTGGCGATGAAAGTGCTCTTGGGTTGCCAGAACAGTATGTTGGCAGCGTGATGGAGTTTGTCGAGGGGTATCTCGTCACCGGACTGTTCTTGATCGGCTGGTCGTTCTTTGTGCCGAATTCAGAACCACGCGGCGAAGTCGCTGACCAACATTGAGGCTGGTCAAGGTTGAATCGTTGAGGCTGGCTATGACTGAATCCGCGACTCGGCCATGGAGCTAGCCGGACCGCGTAGCGAGGTCAAGCTGCGCGACGGGTTGAGGTGCGTTCGGGAACGATGTGACAACCCAGGGTTTCAATCTCCAACTGCAGCAGTCGTTGGACGACCTCTGAGGAACTGGGACGCTCCGAAGGCTCGGCGGCGACCATGCCTTCGATCAGCTCCGCGACCGGCTCCATCAGGCTGGAAGCGGTGGGTTGGGTGAGTGCCAGTGTTTCCCAGAGCACGCGGCCGAGTGAAAACACATCCATCGCAGGAATGGCGGCCGTGTTGCCACCGGCCAATTCCGGAGCGGCGTAGGCGGGGGTTCCGCGGAACAAGGGCTGAAGTGGTGAGTGGATCCGAGCGGCGTTGCCCATATCGATCAGCGTCGCGTGCCCTTGTGAATCGACCAGCACGTTGGCGGGCTGAATGTCACCGTGGATCCATCCATTTTGGTGCAGTGCTTCGGCAGCTTGTGCCAATTGCCGAGTCCACCACAGGGCGACAGGCAAAGCAAACTGGGCGATGCCGTCGATTCGCTCGGTGAGGTTGACCGCGTCCAATCGCGGCATCACGACGTAGGGAGCGGTTCCGCTGTCGGATTCGTCCAGAATTGCGATCAAATTGGGGTGTTTGATTCCCGCGGAGGCGATGATTTGCGAGATACGGCGGGTGGGGCCTGCCGACGGAACGCCCGATGTGGGTGTCTGAACGGTTTTCAGAACGTAGTCCCAACGTGGGCTGTCAGTGGTTTCAGCGGGCTGAGCCAGATAGAGTTCGGTGCCTTCCCCGTGGGCGATGTGGGTGCCGACTCGCCAAATTCCCAAAATTCGTTGGGAAAACGGGCTGTTCATCGAGCAAGTAGGCGTGTCGGCGGCGGAAGTCGGTTTCGATGACGCGCGTGATTTGCCAAACATGAGCGATCCAAGCTGAAGACGATGAGACCAGGAATCGGAAGAATCGGGATTCGACCGGAACCGAGAAAGACATCGTCTGGACCGATGGTTCCGGTCGAATCGAGTCCCGGCGACCCGAAAAGTCAGCCAATTCGGCACAAACAGCTCGGAATCCATCTGAAGTTTGGGGGTGTCAGGTGTGGGTTGTGCGGGTTGTGCAAAGAGGTCCGTTCATTCCGGGAACTTTGTGGATCCTGTTGACGTCACAAAGAAGGCATTTCGTTGACACCGCATCGCCCCTAACTAGACTCGCTGTCGCGGTTTGCTGTTTGTGGCCACTGCCGCATCGTCACGGAAAACGCCCCCGCGGCGTGTGACAGCACTGCTTCCCCCTTTTCTGGTCCCCAGGGGCCCATCCTGCCAGAGACCCTCGATGATTCATCGTCAGCCTTCTCAACCATTGTCGGATTGGACTTCTCAAACCGATTCGGAGCAAACATCCGACCGCGAAGCGGGCAAAGCACGCTCGAAACGCCGTCCGAGTCGACGTAGCAATCGCCTTCAGAAACGCCGCCTGATGATGGAAGGGCTGGAGAGTCGCCAACTGCTGGCCGCCGGCGGCGTGGTCCCCAGCGTTCCCGCTTTGGACGAATACGAAGGCCCACGCAACATTGGTGCCGTTGCCGCATTCCCAATGACCGAAGTCGAAGGTCGTGGTGATCTAGGCGAGAACGATTTTGCAAACATTCGTGACTCAGAGTTCTTGCCGTTAGGGAACGGGGCTGGAAAGCGTGACACGATCGACCTGTCGGGAACGGCTGGTTTTGTTTCAGCGTCCTCAACCAGCTTCGAGACTGACATCGACGTTTATCGCTTCGATCTGGAAGCAGGCGACATTCTGGACATCGCAACGCTCGGCGGCACTACATCTTTTACGGTGTATGGCCAAGCACGATTAGATGCCAATGGGAATGCCATCACTTATCCGGGTGAGGTATCTGTCTTTGGCAGCCGTGCTTCGATCTGGTACGGGGTCGACGAACCGCAAGATACCTATCCTGCAAACTCGCCGTTGCAAACTTTGGGCAACGCGTACTTTGCTCAAGTCGTTCCACAAACAGGTACCTACTACGTTGAGGTCGCGGCACAAGCGACCAATGTTGATTACACGCTTGGTCTTCGCACATACCGTCCGGTGACGGAAAGTTTGCCGGTCGGTCAGGCGCAAAAACTGTATCTGGACTTCGATGGCGGAACGTTCAACATCGATCGTTTCAACACGATTGCTGGTGGTGACGGTGCTTTGCCAATCGGAGGTGTCTATCGGGTCCCGACGTTGCAGCAGACGTTGTTTGATCAAGGGGTTCAGGTCACCCCGGCTGAATACGAAAACTTGATGCGAAACATCGTTGCCAATGTTGAGTCGCACTTCAACGCTGTCGCCAATGACGGCTTCAACGGTGACTATGAATCGACGGGAGTTCCCGGCGATTTCGGTATCGAAATTTTGAATAGCTTTGATCACGACGATCCAGGCAGTGATCCAAATGTGACTCGATTGGCTATTGGAGGAACGGAGGCCATCTTCAACTTTGTCGTGCCAGTCAATGGTGTGGCCGAGTCCGTTGATATCGGCAACTTCGACCTTCGTGAGACGGGCGTGTTGTTGCTCGACAACCTTCGTGCCACCGCGAACTTGTTCCAGCGTAGCCCGGCTCTGAGTGAGTTTGATGCATTCGCTGCATCGATCGCAGCGACCGCCAGTCACGAAGCTGGGCACTTGTTCGGCCTACGTCACACGAACAACGCCAACTTCACCGCGAACTTGATGGATTCGGGAGGGAACCTGCAAACGGTCTTTGATAGCCGAGTTGGAACCGGACCGGACCTGATCTTGGGTACGACTGATGATGTTCAAGTGAAGTTCGCGACGGATATCTTCGCACCAGCAGAAGGCATCTTTGGTGTGAACTACACCGGGCACGCGGCAGCATTCGCGTTGACAACGGGTACCGTTGGTACCTCCGCAACTGGGCGTGTTTTCAATGATGCGAATGGTAGCGGAACGTTCACCGGCGATTCGGGATTGGGTGGCGTCACCGTCTTCCTGGATGTCAACGGTGACGGTGTATTGAGCCCGGCGGATCCACGCAGTGTCACCGCTGCCGATGGAACGTACAGCCTGTTCGGTGCATCCGGTAGCTACAACGTGATCGCAGTCGCTCCGGATAACTTTGTGGCGACGACTTCGGTCAGCCGACCTGTCACATTGGGAAGCACCGGTGGCGTGTTGCCAAGCTTTGGTTTCCGACAAGTTCAGTCAGACGTTACCGGACGTAAGTTCGAAGACTTGAACGAGAACGGTTTCTACGACGCTGGTGAACCTGGCATCGAAGGTGCCTACATCTACGCTGACTTGGACGGCGATGACCGATTGGATTTGGGCGAACCGTTTGCCATCACTGATGAGAACGGTCTGTATTCACTGAACCTGCCCGACGTTTCTTATTCCTACGCCATTCGCGAAGTGGAAGAGGCTGGGTTTGAACGCACGGTGCCACTGACGGGCGAGTACATCGTCACGCCAGGCAGTGCACCTGCGGACGATTTCAACTTCGGCGGTCGCTCGTCACTCGATTACGGGGATGCCCCCGATAGTTATGGAACGCTCAGTGCATCCGGTGGTGCCAGCCACGGCATCTTGGATGGTTTGACGCTTGGTGCCACCATCGACAGCGAAAACGATGGTCAACCTTCTGCGGACGCCACCGGCGATGGTGCGGACGAAGACGGCATTCAGTTCACCGCTCCTTTGGTTCCCGGTACCACCAGCAGCGTTCAAGTCACCGTTAACAACTCGACAGGTGGGCAAGCCTATTTGCAAGGTTGGATCGACGTCGATGGCAGCGGGACCTTTGAGTCCGATGAGTTGTTCATCAGCAACGAGGCATTGGCGTCCGGTGTTCACTCGGTGCCGGTCACCCTGCCGAGTTTCGCGTTGCCAGTGAGCGGATTGCTGGACACATTCGCTCGATTCCGTTTGAGCCAATCGACCAACGTTCCAGCAACCGGATTTGCTGAAACCGGTGAAGTCGAAGACTACGCGGTTCGAATCCTGAACAACGGCGATTTGGCAAACGACGACTCGGTCTCGGTGCCGCGAAACAGCCAAGGCTTCCCGATCGATGTGTTGGCAAACGATTTCAACTCGGCCGCCAACCCGCTGACCATCACCACACAGGGCACGGCAGCGACCCAAGGTGTCGTGACCATTAGCTCGGCAGCACCTGGGCAACAAGTTTTGTTGTACACGCCGCCAAACAACTTCGTCGGCCAAGACACGATTCAGTACCGTGTCATCGACACCCAAGGAAATGTTGCGACGGCGACCGTCAGCGTGAACGTGACCTTCCAAACGGAAGACCCGATCGCATTGGATGACATCTATCGCATCCCCGCGAACGCGAATAGCAGCGGTGGTTTCCCACTGAACGTGTTGGACAACGACATCGCGTCGAGTGCTCCTGGTGGATTGACATTGGCGTCGGTCACCAATGGCACGGCTGGCGGCACCGTGGTGCTGACGCAGAACAACCAGTCGGTTCGCTACACACCGGCCCCTGGTTTCACCGGGTCTGAGCAGTTCATGTACACGGTTCAGGACAGTGAGAACAACTTCTCGACGGCGACGGTCACCGTTTCGATCAATCCTGACGCCGATGCTGACGACTTGGCATCGTTCACGTTGGAAATTTTGGACGAAGTCAACGACACGCAACGTCCAACATTGCAACAAGGCGATATCTTCCGCCTGCGAGTCAGCGTGGACGACCTGCGAGCTTTGAATGCGTTTGAAGCTCAAGGCCTCGCGTCAGCCTTCATGGACATCTTGTACTCCAGCGAGTTGGTGACGACTGTCGACACCGACCTCAGCGATGCGTTCCCGTTTGACATCACTTTCGGACCCAAGTTCGAGACTCCGGGTAGCTTCCAGCTTGGAAACTCGCTGACGCCTGGTTTGCTGGACGAGGTCGGAGCCGCTCAGTCGATTTCGAATCTTTCGACCGTCAATGGTCCTGGCGAAGACGTTGCTTCGCATGTCGGCCCGACGGAACTGTTCACCGTGACCTTGCAAGCCATCGGTTCGGGAATCGCGGTCTTCCAAGCGGATCCTGCTGATGCAGCGATCAGCGAAACGATCTTGATCGATGAGTCTTCGGCTTTGTCGTTCAGCCAAATTCGATACGGTTCGGTCGAGGTCTCGATCGCTCCCGCCGGTCCAGATTTCCCATCGGCATTGGACGATTCCTATCCACTCGGACTGGATAGCAATGGTGCCACCATTTCCAGCAACTTCGAATCGGAATTGGATGTTCTGAACAACGATTTGTTGGGAACCGGTGGCGAAGTCATCTCGTTCGAGATCAACCAAGGGGCAGCCAACGGTATCGCGATTGTTCGTGACAATGGCACTCCGAATGACCTGTCGGACGACTACATCGGCTACACAGCCGACATCGGGTTCAACGGCTTTGACAGCTTCACTTATGTGACCACGGTTTCGAGCCCAACCTACGGCATCGTGACCAGCATCGCAGAAGTCACCTTGGTCGTCGGAGCCAACCAGAGCCCGTTGGCCCAGTTCGATTTTGAACTGGTCGACGAGTCGGGCAATCCGATCAATTCGGTTGCCGTTGGACAGCGATTCGGTGTCCGCATCAACGCGGAAGACCTGACGCAGTTCGATCCATACCCCGTGTTTGCGGGCTACCTGGACGTGCTGTATGACTCCGCCCGCATCGTCCCCTCGAACACCATCACCACCGATGAGTTTGGTTTCGATGTTGAGTTCGCGGACCAATTCAATGAACAATCCGCCGTTGGTGTGAACACCCGAGCTGGTTTGATCGACGAGTTTGGAACGCTTCGCAACGATTCGGGACAACCGGATCCAGGCGATGGTCCATCGTTTGCGACCTTGTTCTTCGAAGCCATTGCACCGGGAACGGCGACGGTCACAGGTTCACCTGCGGATCGCTTCCCATTCCAAGACACCTTGTTGGATGATCGCGACGAGCGAGTGGATCCGGCCCAAATCGTTTACGACTCTCTGTCGTTCACCATCACCGGAAGCGGCGAGCCTCTGCAAAACGTGAACTTGCCAGCCGACGTGAACGGTGACAACTTGGTCACGGCCATCGACGCATTGCTGGTGATCAACGAATTGTCACGCTTGGATTCGGCCGCGGCCGGAGAACCTGGTGGAGCTGGAAATTCGGCCTTGTTCTATCACGACGTCAATGGTGACAAACGTGTCAGTGCGTTGGACGCCCTGCGAGTGATCAACTACCTGAACGGCGATTCGGCCGCTGGCGAGCCTGTGGCTCCTGCGGCGGGTGAGCCGTTAAGCGGTGGGATCGAAACGTTGGCATCGGACTCCGATCAAGCCATCAGTGAATTGACCGGCGAGTCCAAAGTCCAGGGCGGAGCCTCAGCAACTCAAGACGCTGCCAATACAGGTGGCGTGGTGGTCAACGACTCGGATTCTGATTCCGAAGAAGACGATCTGTTGGATCTGCTGGCTGACGATGTCGCCGGTTTGTGGAGCTGAGTCTCCGGCGAACCCATCCTTTGAATATTGAAAAAGCGTGCCTGCGTCGTTGGACTCAGACACGCCTTTTTTTTATCGACGGGGCTCTTTCAGCCTTCGAAATTACTCAGCGGACTTTGCACTGGAACTCGATGGTGACGGTCTCGCCGACAGCCAACTCTTCGCTCAAGGTCCAGACCAACTGATCCGAGCCCGCTTGGTTGGGTTTCTTTTCGAAGTCGGCTTTCATCGAGGCCGATTGAGAATCCGCAACGTACTCCAGACGCGTGGTCAGGTTGTCGGTTACCACGATGCCACTGACCGGTGAGTCACCAACATTCTGTAGTCGCAGAGCAAACGTGACCGTGTCTCCAATGGGAGCGTGTTGTCTGTCCGCCAACTTGATTAGGTTCAGACGACCCGCCTCGGGGAAGTCATAGACGACCAATGCGTCGACTTTCTCATCGCGAGTCAGCGTTGGTGGCAAGACATCTTGGATTTCAACTTCGACGGATTCGTCGATCGCCCATTCCACGGCCGCGTTGGCGAATCGCTCGATCAAAGCCAATTGCGACTCATCCAGTTGCGAGAGGCTGAGTCGGCGAATATTGGCCAGCAGTGCAAGCACGTCCTCGGCAACTTCGATCTGCTGAACGTTCTCAACGGGCACACCGCGATTGCGGTCACGCATCGCATCCACACGCCGCGTCAGTTCGCTGTGACCAAGTTCGGTGGTGTCGGTCATGACCAACCCCGGCAGGTCCAGGTCGACGCCCTTGGGCCCGACGGGTTGAAAGGTACCGCCGACGGTGATGGAGCGATCGTTTTGGATGGCTCCCGTGATACGTCGGACCGATGCGAAACGTGGTGAGTAAACGCACACACGGTTGGAGGCGGCAAATTCGATGTCGCCGGCTTCCGTGGTGTAGTGAGTCACGGTGTCTTCGGGTTGCAATCCAGCGATCACATCGCCGCGTGTCAGAACGGCTTCTGGATCGTGGTCGCCCCCGTCGCAAAGAAACTCCTGCGGATCGACTCCCCACGGTGCCCGCATCATGGGCACCATCGGTGCGGGCTGACACGCCACACAATCACCCGCGGAGACATTGCAGTCACCGCCGCATGCCGCGCTGCCGCAACCGCAGGCGATTCGGTCGCGAAAACCGACTTGGGCGACCGAGCTTTCGGCAACGTTGAGCATCGGGTTCTTTGTTTGATTGATCGCCGGATGAGTGTTCTCGTACAGCGAATGCAAATCGAGTGAATCCGTCTTTGGCGATCCAGTCACGCTGGCCGGCGAAGGCAGGCTTGATTGCGGCGCATGCATGTTGGCGGCTTGTGAGTTGGCCACCGGATTCGCCGGAGCGACGGGTGGAACCACAGGTGTCGCGCACCCAAACGTGGTGAAAGCAATCACCACCATCAACGCCCAGGCAACAACGTCAGTGCACGTTGAGGTTTGCGGCGATCGATTCGCGGTGAGTGCGATGTCAGCGAGTTGTTTCATGATTCTGGCTTGAAGATGGGAGCCCACGTGGGGTAGCCAAAGAAGAACTGAGGTGCGAGTTCTGGCGAGCGAGGCGGTGCCAGCGAACCAATGCGAAGGATCGCGACGACTCGTCCCAGACGATCAGCCACTTGCAACGGATCTTGGAACTGGGACACGTCGATCGGCGTTTCGCCACCCACATCGGATTTGGTCGTTGGCTCTTGAGCCAAAGGCACGGCGGTTTGCGGATCTTCCAGGTAGATCACGCGAGTGACCAGTTGACCGTCGAGAGCCGCCTGCAGATCTTCTTCATCGATGGTGACGATGATGGGGTACTGCGTGGCAAGTCCTGGAGGCGGATAGGTTCGGTCCACCATTTCCAGCGTTGGAAACAGTTCCGCACCTTCGGCACCGCGGATGCCTGAAATTTGAAAGCGGTAGACCTGTCCGACGAGCAAGCCCGCCATCAATCCAGGTTGAGGATCCTGGAAAGCACCCATTTGCGGCAAGGCAAACCGTACACCTTGCGGGCCGCGAATTTGAACGGGTTGGTAATAAGGAGCCTGCACATCCATGGCGGCGGTTCCGCCGGGGCCAGCCATTTGTCGCGTGGCGGCGATGACTCCGGGAGGCATCGCGCCGTTGAACAAACGGTGCTGACCGTTGGACGAGAGATACTGCGACGGATCGGCGGCGGTGGCCAATGAGTTCGTCAGCAGCAGGCCGGCGATGGCGAGCGATGACAGGCACGCTCGAGCGGTCAGCCGTTTGCCGGGCGAAAGGTTGCGAGTGATCGCCATGGGATCCATCCAGTTGCAACGTTGATTCATCAGGGCTGTAACGATGCGGTGCTTTGCCGAAACAAAGCACCGCGTCGCGAATTCAACAGGACCGATCGAGGCGGACGTCCGGGTAACGAGTCGCCGTCGATCGGTCGCTAGTCATGACTGACTTTCCAAAGAAACGTTTCTGATCAGCGAGGCTGAGATCAGTAGACGCCTTGGCTGGCCTTGTCGTAGTGAGGACGGCCGTTTGGAATGCCAGGGTTGATGTTCTGCTCGGTGATCCGGATACGGCTGACCGGGTTGGGGTAGCTCATGCCGGGTTGTTGGCGAACATCGATTTTCAATTTCTCGACAGGTCGTGGAATGTTCATGTGAGTGTGGTTGCGAATCACATGCTTCTTCAGACCGGCTGGAGCACCCAATGGAATGTGAGGTGGTCCGGGCAATCCGATGGGCGTGCCGGTGTGAGGCATGCCGTACTGAGGAGCATTCACTCCCGCGATCATTCCGGGCAGTCCCATGGGAGTGCCTGCCTTGCCGTTGGCTGGTCCGCCGCATCCGTCGGTCATGGCGGGGGCGAAAGGAGCGGGCAATCCAGCGATGGGTGGGCTCATCATGCCGCCCATGGCCATGCCACCAGCCATCTCGATGTCTTTGTCACCCAAGCGGATGATGGCCAGGATGCTTCCGCGACGATCGGCTTCGACGATTGGGTCGATGCCTGGATCGAGGCGAGTGCTGACCAAGGTATCGATACCGGCCAAAGCGGGGCCTTGGAACTCGGGATCTGGTAGGTAAATGACTTTGGTCACGAAGTTGCCGGTCAAGACTTGGTCGAAGTCTTCTTCGGTGAATTGAACAGGCACCGAGTTGTGAGCCAAGTAAGCACCGGTCCGTGGGTTGGCATAAGCCAGTTCAACGGTTGGGTACAATTCCACACCGGGACGGCTAGGAATGTTGGTCAACTTCAAGCGATACAGACCGCCCTGAGGGAAGTTCTGACGAGCGGGAACCACGAGTGGCTCGCTGTCAAACATGCCTGCACCGGAGGAGTCATATCGCACTTGCATGCCGTCGGGGTTGCCGAAGGTGACTTGCGCGGTGGAAACCATGCCGGGCATCATTCCCGCGGGCGGCATCATGGTGACGCCACCGCCAGGAGGAATGTTGGATCCGCCACCGAGGCAACCATCGTTGCATCCGCCGCCGATGGGTTGGCGGAATCCAACTTGTTGAATGGCTGGGTTGTCTTGACCAGCCTTGGCAATCTTCGAAGGAACTTCACCCATGACACCATCGATGGCGCCTTCGGTGATCATGCCTTCGGTGCCAGCTGCGGCGGCGGGAGCGTTGGCTCCCATCATGCCATAGGCCGGTGGTCCCAAAACGCCGGGGCCGGGGCCACCAACGCCAGGGCCAGGTTGCATCATCCGCTGTTCCGGTGGCAGGTTGTGGCGAACCGGCACACATCCGGTGGCGAGGATCGCCGTGGCCGCCGCGAGCGCCAAATGAGTGACGATTCGTTTCATCTTTTCCCCCGTCTTGGGTCGCTGGGTTCGTGTCTCGTTGGAACGGTGAAGACGCCAAGGTCGAAACCAAATGACGTTTCACGCCTGTGAAACAAGAACTGGTTGTGATTCAGTCGTTGAATCAAATCAAAATGGAAAGTCAGTGCTGTTCAGTCGTGAGCAATCTGGGTGGACTTGAGCGAGGCAAACGGCCTAGGATCGGCCATCCTTCCCCGCAACTGTCCGCTCAGGATCAGTCACTGCTCAGCTCATCGGCACGCGAGGGGGCAATTCTTTGGCAAAATCGTCATAACCTTCCCATGAAGATCCACCTGCACGAACGGTTTGACTCGGCGGACCGGCACGACTGGCCCCGTTCCGACGTGTCCAATCAGCAGCGGAGAAGTCGCAGTTCAGCCAGTTCGGTTTGGTTTCGCTTGGTTTCTGGCCTTTTGCTGGTCGGCTGGACGGCTTCCGCAATGGCGGATGGAGCGTCGCCACAATCCACTCCGCTGCCCCAATCGACCGCGGTCCAACCGAAGACTGAAGGCCCGGCCGATCGTCTGATTGCACAAACGATCCAAAGAATTGCTCATGGTCCCGCGTTTGACGCGAAAGTTCGCCAGCGAGTTTGGGTCAGCGGACGAGAGATTTTGGGTGTGGGAACCTATGAACAAGCCGGACAAGGAACTGGCCAGTTCAATCTGCAAGTCACCATGTTGGACGGCGACGGAAAACACACGTTGCAACAAGTCAGCGACGGTCGATTGGCTTGGACCCGCGAACAGATTGGCGAACAGATCTCTCTGCGGCGCGTTGATGTCGGTCGGTTGGATCAATGGGTGAATGATTCGCTGGCGTCTTTGTTCGCCCGTGGCAATCCCAGTGCAGACACGGCACCTCTCAAGCCAAGTGTGCGAGTGGGTGGGTGGACCGAAATGATGGACACCATCTCGGCCGAGCATGACTTGACGCTGCAGTCCGGCCAACTGGAAGGGCGTGATGTTTGGATCGTGAAGGGAACGCTGCGTGATGACGTTCGTGCTCAACGGATGAAAGAGTGGGGAAGGCAAGATTGGCCGCAGCTTTGTCCAACGCAGGTGGTCGTGCTGATCGCTCGCAAGGACGATCCCGAGGCAAGCTTTGGCAAAGGTTTGCCGCTGCGAATCGAGTACTGGGGCGATCCCGTTCACACACCTAAAAGCGATGATGCGGAGCAGGAGCCTGAAAGTGCCGTGGCCAACGCCCACGATTCCCTCACCACCGAAAATTCGCGACTGGTTGACGAGGCACCCTCTCGGCAGCGACCATCGAGTCAACGGATGCTGAATTGTCCTTTGATCAGCCTGATCGAGTTGTATTCGCTGCGTCCGATTTCGCCTCCACCCATCGGCCGTTTTCGTTTCGAGAATCAAGACTTGGATGTCGACTTCACGAACGAAACGGACCGCTACCTATCACGCTACGGCATCGCGATCACGGAACGACAAAGTCGCATGCTCCGTCGCTGAGCCATGAAGCACGCACGACTTTGAATTCTGCATCCTCGACCGATACTGATCTTCCGCTTTCCGCACGTCTCTTTGTGTGGGCCAAACTGGTTCGGCTTCCCAATGCGTTCACGGTGATCGCGGATGTGTCGGCTGCTTTTCTGCTGGTGCTCGGTGCCAGTGGATGGTTGCGTTCCGGGGATGATGCGGTGGCTTCCGTTTGGGGATCGCTCGCATTGGTGATCGGTTCGGGCGTCGCTCTGTATTGGGGCGGAATGGTTCTGAACGATGTGTTCGACGTGCGTGCGGACCGTCGTGCACGAAGCGGACGGCCGCTGCCACAACGCGAAATTCGATTGGCGGACGCGCGACGTGCCGGTTGGGGATTTTTGTTGATCGGCTGCGGTTTGGCGTTCTTTGTCGACTTGGTGCCGGGTGCGATTGCCTTGCTGCTCAGCGGATGCATCGTTGCTTATGACGGACCTTTCAAACGGACCAGGATTGCTCCGGTGTTGATGGGAGGTTGCCGTGTGCTGAGTTTTCTATTGGGCGCCACGTCGGCACACGCGATCATCCCCGAAGCCGTTTGGCAGGGCCGACTGCTTGTTTTGGGTGAGCCTATCGGTTGGCACATCACGCCGGTGACGTTGGCGTTTGCATTCGGGATGGGGCTCTACATCACGGGAGTCACCACGTTTGCCCGACGAGAAGCGATCGGGGATCGAAGTTTCCACCTGCCGCTGGGGTGGTTCGAGATGGCGGCAGGAGGCGTGTTGTTGGCATTCGCACCGCGTGCCGCCGTTTGGTTCGCCGAGCAAGACATAGCGATACGTTGGACGGAAGGATGGCAGATCGATCCGGTCGTGATCTTCCCCTTGACGATCGCATTGATGATCGTGCCAACGTTGGTGCGAGGTTGGAACGCATGGCAGTCGCCGTCGCCCAAACGCATTCAGTTCACGATCAAGTCGGCGATCATGGCCATCATTCCACTGATGGCAGCGATCACAATGCTCGGAGCGGGCGCGATCCCATCGCTCTGCATCTTCGCACTCATCCTCCCATCCATGCGTCTCGCCCGCCGTTTCCGCGTGACCTAACCGGTCACCTGCCCGCTTGTGATCTTCGCAGCAACGGTTCTCGCGGGAAGCGATTCTGCCAATACTGCAACGCCAGCTCGAGACGATTAGCCAACTTCAAAAGCCAAGGTTTCTCGCGTCCATAATTCGACAAGGTTGTGTAGTGAATCTTGGTTGGCTTGCAACCAATTCGAAAGAAGTTGACGACGTTCCGGACCAGTCGCTCCCGCCATCTCCGCGGTGCGGACTTTGGGTTGGCCGCCGGCCTCGTTACGCCAAAAGCGTGCTGCGGATTCGCTGGCAAGGTGGTCGCCAAAACGAACGGTGAAGTCGGAAGTTTCTCCGACGAACAACACGGAACCGTCTTGGGCAAGCACTTGGTACAAGCCCCCGTTGGCGGAGCCGCTTTTCGATGTCGGCCCGGATGTGGTCGTCCAGTTTTTTGCGGCTGAGAACTTCGGGGACGATCGTTCGGGTTCGTCCGCGTTGGGTTGGTGCTCTCGGGCGGTGGTCGCCCATGACCGCAGTTGCGTCGCACACCACCGAAGTGTCAAAGGATCGGCATCGGCCGCATGCAGCAACGCTTCTCGATCGTATTCGATAAGCAACTTCGGATCGATGAAGATATCGTCCAAGCTGTGTTCTGGATAACGTTGCGCCAAAGTTGCCCATGACAATTCAGCGGCGTAACTGAACCGTTCCAGTGTGGTCGTCGGGATCGTCGTGAGACGCTCGGGATGAATGCCTTCCGCGGTCAGGGCGCCGGACGCGCGAAGTTCAATCAGTCGCTGACGTCGGGAAGCAGCGGGTTCGTGTTCGGAGATTCGGCGGCAGGCGGATTCCAGGCGATCACTGAGGACCGGATCGAGCAGTACCCGATCGACGGAGTGGCCATCATGAATATCGCGAAAGGCGTTGATCAGTTCGCCATCTGTCATGGCACGCATGGTTTCAAACTGGAATTCCATTTGAGGCCCAACCTGTTGAGTTGCCCAGCGTTGTCTTTCTTCCTCCTCACGAGCTTGCTTCTCAGCCTTGCTTTCGTTCTTCTTGCCTCGTGTGGCCGGGGCACTTCGTAGCGGATCCGCGGCACCGACCAAGGGATCGCCAACACGGATTTGTTTCAGACGTTCCGTGCCCAGGCTTACGTACTCCTTGCTCATCTCAAAGCTGATGAATTTGCGTCCAAGCTTCTTCGCCACTGCGACGGTGGTGGCACTGCCGCTGAACGGGTCCATGACAACGTCGCCCTGATCGCTGCAGGACCGGATGATCCGTCCCAGCAATTGCTCTGGCATTTGGCAGCCGTGGAACCCGGCTCGCTCTTTGAACGTGCCCGCGACGCGGGGGAAGTACCACATGTCTTCGCTGGCGGTGAACCCGCAGGGCAGGTCCTGAGGACGTAGGATCCAGGTGTCGTCGGGCAAGCGGCCTTTACTGTTTGCACGCCGGTCGTTGTAAACCAACTGACGGGCCGATGGGATTCGAAGTGCCGGATCGTCCGCGTTGAATTTGAACTTCTCGGGATCTTTGACGAAGTGGAACAGATGAGCGTGTGAACGGGTGAACTTGAATTTGCAGTTCACGCCAAACGTGTAGTACCAAATCACCCAGCTTCGACAATGAAAGCCGATCTGCTGAGACAGCACCTTCAGCTCGGCGGCATATTCATCGCCAATCGCGAGCCAGAACGCTCCTTCATCCGACAGCGCTCGGTGGACACCCCGAATCCATTCCTCGGACCACTTGAGGTACTCGTCGGATTCCAGCCGGTCGTTGTAAACGTCGTAGTCAAAGCCGATGTTGAACGGCGGATCGGCGAAGGCCAAATCGATGCAGCCCTCAGGCAGCAACGACATTCCCTCCACGCAATCGGCCACGTGGATCTGTCCGAATGCGAGAGAGGTCATGAAACATTCGGTCCGCGAAGAGATGGGGCAGGTCAGCTACGAGGCTGAATGATCCACCATAAGCGTTCGTAGATCAACGCCTCGTTGTCGCCGGCTTCGCGAGCCTGCAACGCCAATTCTTTTTCCGCGTCGGAGAGCTTCAAACGTCCCGCCAGATGAGCGACGTGGTTCAACCGGCTGTCGAAATCAGGCAGTCGTTCCAGCCAAGCCGGAACAATCATCGATTCACGCATGGGGTAACCCGCCGCAGCGATCTGCAATCGCTCCTCTCGCGAACGACTTTCATTGGGGCGTCGTTGTTGGCGGTCCTTCGGGGTTCCGTCGGCGTTCAGTTCACTGCCCAGCGGCTGTGCCAGCAACGCTTCGCGGCCCTTCTCATCGGGCCAATTGGGTTTCGCGTCCAAACGAGCCAACTGCAATCGGCGTTGAACACTTTCCGGCCGTTGGAACGGCGATCGAGCGGCCATCGCATGCACCGACGCGACCGCGTTCTGCCATTGGTCGTCGTTTGCGAGCAAGATGCCTTGAGGCGTCATCGCATCAGGGACGGAACGCTGACTGGCGACATCCGAGACAAGTATCGACAGCGTTCGCAAAACATCGAAATCGCTGGCCAGCAGGTCCTCCGCCAGCGGTCGCAGCATCTCCGGCGGAGGAGCCACCGCACCGGCGACCGACAAATCAAAGGGGCCCGTCATGGCGGACGTGCCATGAACCATTGCGAACAGATTGGAGACAATGCCTTCGGCGAGGCGGCGAGAGCCAACCAAGTCACGAGCCCAACGCTGCATGGAAGCGGGTGATGGTTTGGTCGCCATCCGCTGACGTCCGTCCGCCGTGTCATAAAACACGTCTTGCTTTGCACGCGATGGTTGTTTCCAAGCCGACAGACCAGCAGCGAACGACCAATAGTCGGACTGCGTTGGAACCTTGTCGCCGGCATTGGGAACTTCGTGACATCGTTGGCAACGCAAGTCTTGGTGGGCGGTCAACGAGGCCGTCTTGACCGTCACTTCGTGCAGGTTGGCCGGTTCCAGCAATCGCAACCATGGGTTGGCTGCTTTGGAATTCTTGCCTTCGTCCGCCGAGTCCGATGGACTGTTTGATGTCGGCAGCATCCAACCCGAGATCAATTGGTCGAGTCCCGTGCCACGCTGTAGAACGCCACTGAGTTGCTCGGCCGCTTGGTCATTTGCTTTGCCAAGAAAAGCCATCACAAGACGTTCCGAGATCACGGATCGGTTGGCTTCCGATTGCAAGGCTCGGCGGGTCGCTTCCACATCGCCGATGACTTCTGCGGGAATTGCAACACCCAGGCGATCGGCGAATTCTTTTTGTTGAGCTTCGTGAGAACGCTCTGCGGTTGGCTGGACGCCGAGTCGCTTCCAATGAGACTGCCAGCGGTCGTCCAGTTGCCGCGAAACCAGCGTGATGGGCTGAGGAGCGGGACGCGGACGGACGGATTGCCTCTCGCGATCCGTGTTTGATTGCTCACCGGATGGAACGGATTCGGCGTTTTCGGTCAACGGAAACGCGGGTGCGAGTTCCGATGGGCTACCCGCCAATTCAATTGGTTTCGATCTAGGGCGAGTCTTGGGTGGTGTCGTCGTCGGATCCGCTGGAGCGGATGGCCGACCGGTACTGGTCCCGGAGGCGATTGCCGAACCAGGACGATTCGTGTCGGAGTCCGATGATCCGGAACCACCGGGAGTGGCGGTGCCGCCGGAGGAGCCTTCCGTCGTGTTGGCCAGAGCGGCACGGTCGAGTCGATATTTGACGCCGACCCCAATGCCCACGCAAAGCAGCAACGCAGCGGCGGTCCCGATGATCACGATCGCGGGGGAAAGCTTTTTCGATGCCCCGGACGATCGTTTACCGGCCGCATTTTTCCTGGAAGTTCGGGACGCGGATTCTTCCAGCGACAAACGCCCCAGGATCAGGCGGGTTTGGTCAGGCGGGGCTGGACCGCCAAGGGCTTCCTGCAACAGCAGGTCCAGCATGGCGTCATCGCGAGCGGATTCTGAACCCTGATGCTCAGGGCCATCGTCGTGCGAGTCGGCGGGTGATGGGGTGGTATTCATGACGATTGTGAAACGGCGCGGAGTTTTTCTTCCACGCACTGGCGAAGTTGTGCCTTGGCACGTTGCATCAAATTGCGGGCACCGTGGTCGGAAATCCCTAGGTTTTCACCGATTTGGACACGAGGCGTGTTGTGGACAAAACGCATGGCCAATGCCTCGCGAGCCCGGTCGGTGAGGTTCTCCATACAATCTCGGAGAGCTTCGACGGTTTCGTTTCCTGTCAAATCCTTGCCCGCCCAACGTTGCCAGCTTTCGTCCAACAACTCCGGCGACTCGGAAAGATGGATCCGTCCAAACTTTCGGTGGTAGGAAACCAGCAGGTTGTATGCGGTTCGCCGGAGGTATTCCGAAGTGGCTTCGTCTGAATGTTGAACGAAGTTTTCACGCCGAAGTACACGCAGAAACGTCTCCTGCGTCAAATCGTCCGCCGTGGCGGCATCGCATCCGAGCAGTCGCAGGTACCGCCAAATTCCGTCTTGGTGGCGGACAACCAATTCAGCTGGTGAAAGTTCACTCACACATCCACTGGCCTGGTTCTCAGGCCACCAATTCTCGAATGAGCTTCCCACCACCCGCAATTTTCATCGGTCGTCCGTTGTTGCTAGTGAAGGTGGTTTCGGTCGAAATGCCCAGGCCTTTGCAGACCGTCGTCATCAGATCTTCGCTGCTGTAGGGCTCCGTCTCAACCGCTGTTCCGTCGAAATTCGTCTCTCCGACAGCCAAACCACCGTTGATTCCGGCACCGCCGACCACGCAGGACCAGGCTCGGGCAAAGTGGTCTCGGCCCGCATTGGCGTTGATTCGAGGCGTGCGGCCGAATTCGCCCATCCACATCACCACGGTGTCTTGGATCAGTTCCCGTTGTGCCAGATCTTCGATCAATGCACTCATGGCACGGTCCAGGTTCGGCAACTTGGTGTCTTTCAGCGTCGCGTGCACGTTGTTGTGCAGATCCCAGCCACCCAAATCGACTTCGACAAATGGCACACCGGCTTCGACCAAACGACGAGCCAGCAAACAGCCTTGGCCGAAATTGTCGGTGCCGTAGCGTTCTTTGACTTCGTCCGGTTCCTTCTCAACACGGAAAGCTTCCATTTGTTCGCTGGTCATCAGATCCAGCGTTTTGCCCAGCACCTTGGCGTGTTCCGACGCCGGGGTGTCACGGGTGCGCTTTGCAAAGCCACTTTCAATCATGTTGAGCGCCGCCATCCGTTGCAGCAATCGTTGGTCATCCAGCTTCATCTGCAAGTTCCGGATACGACCGTTGCTGGTCACGGCAAAGGGAGACCAGGCCATTCCCAGGAACCCCGGTCCGGCACCTGCGCCGCCGACCGAAACGAATGGCGGAATCTCAAGCTCCGGACGTTGATCCATCAACTCATGAGCGACCACGCTGCCGTAGCTGGGGTGCTCGATGTTTGGGTTAGGAACATAGCCCGTGTGCATGTAGTAACTGCCGCGGCTGTGGTCCGCCTCTCGAGTGGACATGCTGCGGACCACGGACATGTGTTTCATCTGCTGAGCCATCATCGGCATGTGTTCGCAGATTTGTGCGTTGCCCGTGGTGGAGATCGGACGGAACGGTCCGCCGGTTGGTGCACCAGGTTTCAGGTCCCAAATGTCGATCGTTGGTGGGCCGCCGCCCATCCACAACAAGATGGCTGATTTGCGATTGCGACGCATTTCGTCGGCTTGTGCCGCGATGTTACCGCCCAGAGTCCACGCTGCCGCGGCGGCTGCGGATGACCCAGCCAAGTGGCTCATGAAGTGACGTCGCGTCATGCCGTTTGGGGTGGAAAGATCCATGGTGAACTCCAAGGGAAGAAAAGTTGATCGTTGAGAGCGGACGAGTCCGCGGAGTGTGTGAAAGAGCGAAATTGGTATTCGCTCGAAAGAAATTGGCGAGCAGGAATAACAGCGTCAGTGCTGCATGATGAATTCGTTGCTGTTGAGAATCGCCCACCACATGTCTTGCAACATTTCGGCTTCGTTCCCTTTCCGAGCAACCAACAATTTGCTGGCGATCGCCATTTCGTTCTTTGTTGGGCGACGAGCCAGACCCGCCAGGAACAATCGCGTGATTCGGTCTTTAGGCGAGCGTCCTGTTTGGCTGAGCTGCTTCAAAAACGAACCGGGTTCCAAACTGGTCGCGTTCTTCGTCAAGTCGCCGTTGAACAACATCAATGCCTGCGGAATCGAACCGTTGAACGTGGTGGCTTCGGTTCCCTCGTCGTTGCCAAAGGCGACCACGAATTGTGACAGCCAACGACGACGTTCGGCTTCCTGTTCTTCGTAGCTGCCTTTGGATTGTGCGTTGCTGGCGGTAACCATCGATGCGTATAGCTGTTCCGCACTCATCTGGCGCAGATAGAACCGCGAAAATTTTGGTGACTCGCCGATCGTGGGATCGTCCAGTTCGTTGTTCGTTCCCAGGGTGGAAGCAAGCTGGTAAGGACGGCTGAGCGTGATCCAGGTGATGAGCTTCTTCAGGTCGTAACTGGATTGGCGGAATTCTTTGCCGAGATTTTCCAACAGCTCCGGATGCGATGATGGGTTGTGTGGTCCCAAGTCATCGATTGGACGAGTGAACCCGTAGCCCATGAACAACGACCACATTCGGTTGACGATCATTTTGTCCAAGTACTCGCTTTGCAGCATCAACCGGCCCAACTCCTCGCGGCGATTGACGTCCTCCACAAATCCACTTCGTTCAATTTCGGTTCCGTCGGTGAAGACCGGATACGCGACTTTTTGAAGACCGTTGCGAAGTTCATAAAAGACCAAAGCATCTTCTGGGTCGTTGGCTTCCCCACCGAAGTCTTGGTTGACCAGTTCCGCGGACTCGATGTCACGGGTTCCATCGACAAAGCGACGCAGGGCACGCGTTTGACGGAAGAACGCGTTGAACTCCCAGAACTTCTGTTGCTTCCACTGATTGAACGGGTGGTTGTGGCATTGGGTGCACTGAACCTGTTGCCCCAAGAAAATTCGCGACACGCTGCTGGTCGCCAGCGTGCCTTTTTCCTGGTTCACTTTGTCGACCAAGAAGTTCACGGCCCCGTTGAAGTTTGGATTGCCGGGCGTGGTGGATCCTTCCGCGGTCACCAATTCGTACGCCAGTTGGTCGTAGGTCTTGTTGGCCGCGAAACTGTCACGCAGGTACTTCTGCATGCCGGTTCGATTGGTCAAGTCACGACGATCGGTTCCGCCACTGCGTCCGATCAACAAGTTCGTCCAAACGGTGGACCAGTGGTTGGCATATTCTTCGGTGTAGCGATCGTCGTTGAGCAGACGGTCGACCAAGTTGGCTCGTTTGTTCGAATCGCGATCGCCCATGAACTCGCCGAGTTCCTCGAACGATGGGATTCGCCCAATCACGTCCAAGTAAACGCGGCGACACCAAGTCGCATCGTCAACTTCCGATGCGGGCCGAATCGAAAAGTCTCTCCACACCTGTTCGATGGAATCGTTGATCATCACCACCTGAGGCGGTACCGCAGGTTCAGCCGCCGCGGCGCTGGACGACAACGGCGAAGTGACGAGTGATCCCGTGATCAGCAGTCCGGCAATGGACAAAGCGATCGATTTCATGAAAACGCTCGGAGATAGGATTCGAAAAGGACCCGCGGGGCCAATTACCGTGAAGTCAGCCAGCCGATCACTGGAACGCTGTCCAGCGTTGGCGAGCGGCCAATCTTGGTTGCGGCCGATCATGACAGGCAGCCAAACACGGCAGAGTGGTTCTGCGGGCGAGGTAAGAAAAGAACGCCTGGAGCGGTTGAATGTACCCGTCATTGGGCAAATCACCGCGAAAGCGTCCAAACCCCATTCTAATCGAATCCCCAGCGATTTCGTTCATTTCACGGGGGGTGAGAGGCCGGGTTCTGATCCACCCGGCCGCACAATCGGACATTTCGATGGTCATGGATGCCGCGGACAGTTCGCTCGTGTCTGGCGGTCCGTGGCTGAATTCAAAACGTGACCGAAGCGTGAATCAGTTTCGTAGCTGAATCCGGCACAGTTTGTCGTCGGCGGTCATGTATAGCCAGCCTTCGTCGGAATCGAAGGTACAGTTGCTGGTGCGGCCTCCGGTGATGATGCGTCCCAGTCGTTTGCCTTCCGGCGTCATCACGTAGATGCCTCCCGGTCCGCTGGCGAACAAGGTTCCGTCACTGTGAATCGCCATGCCATCGGGAAGGCCGGGGAACTGCTTCATGGCGTCGGATGCATTGCCAAGCACACGACCTTCGCCAAGAGTCCCATTGGACTTCAACGGAAAGGCCATCCAGACCGGGTTCTGAGGATCGCTCTGTGCGACGTACAACGTTTGCTCGTCGGGTGACAATCCAATGCCGTTGGGACGAGCGATCGAATCCGTTAGCAGCGTTGTGTCGCCGGATGGTGTGACACGGTAAACGCCGCAGAAGTCCAATTCGCGTCGCTTGTCTTCGGCCCGTTCGGGCAAGCCGTAGGGTGGATCCGTGAAAAACAAGTTGCCGTTTTTGTCAAAGACCAGATCGTTGGGGCTGTTCAGACGTTTGCCTTGATAGTTGTCGACCAAGGTTTGCTTGCCACCGTCGACGGTCAATACGGACACGCGTCGGTCACCGTGTTCACACATCACCAAACGACCTTTGGCGTCCAGCATCAAACCGTTGCTGCCAGGTTCCAAACCGTAATAGGTGTTGCCCGTGTAGCCGCTGGGCTTGAGGAACAGTTCCACGCCACCACTTTCGGTCCATTTGAAAATGCTGTTGCGAGGAATGTCGCTGAACAGCAACGCGCCTTCATCGCCATCCTTTTTCGCGGGAACCCAAACCGGGCCTTCGGTCCAAGTGAATCCCGATGCCAGAACTTCGATCTTCGCGTCGTCGCTGAGGTACTTTCCGATCCCATCGTCCAGTCGTTCAACGCGACCGATGGTTGAGGGAGTTTGAGCTTGCGAGGTGGTGGTGACGCCGGCGGCGATGAGCACCGCAGTCATGGCGAGCATGCGGTGCAGTCGGTTGATCAACATCATGGTGGGGTTCTCGATGCGGAAGGTGTGGGGGCGGAAGGTGTGGGGGCGGAAGGTGTGGGGAGGGCGGATCGCGAAGCCTCAACGTGAGCCCACTATGGTGAGCTCGCGAATTACGCGAGGCGGCATTTTACTTCATCGTGACAGCGAGAGGTCTTGATGGGACTCTCGCTGCGATCGAACACGAATGGTTGTTCACTCAGCGTCGCTGTAGCGGATGTCACCACGGCGCAGTCGGGATTGCCACTTCTTGATGTCGCTGTTTCGCCGGGCGACGTTTTCTTGGTCCGGACGATAGCCCAACGTGTCGCCGACGATGTCGCGAAGATTTTCGATGGCGAGCACGCGAACCGACATCGAACTGGAACCCAGGTGTTCAATCAGTTCCGCGTCCTTGCCGGCTTCCAATTGTTCGTTGTTGTATCCGACCAGCAATTCGAACAACGTGTCTCCGTCGGCTTGTTCAGCTTTTTGAATTGCTTCATCCAACGCCTTAGCGGCTTCCGCGTCGGATGCCATGTGTTGGCGAAGTTGCTGGAAGTGCTCGGTGAAATAAAGTCGGTGACGCGGGGTGCTGAGAATTCCGTTGGCACCGAAGTAAACATCGGCTCGCCCGATCAGCAACAGAGTCTGTGCCGCGAGAGCTGAGACTTCGACACGCCGGAATGCCATGGCTTCACGCAGTTCCTTTTCGAGTTCGTCGTCGTCGACACCGCCATCGTGGCTGACGAATTCCAACAAACCTTCGCGAGCCGAGGTGACCAACAAGTCGGCTTTTTCGGGCGGGTCGATCCAGTTCGGCAATCGTTCCATGTCGCTGATTTCCGCCGCGGCGTTGCCGCTGGCTCGCCACTGTTGCCCTTCTTCCAATGTCACCGCATCAGCGTTGTCGTCCGATGTGGTGTCGGTGACGGTCAATTGGACGCTGCCCTGAACGGCGATCACTCGGTACACCAACCTGCGGTTGCGCGGCACGCGAGGGTCCATGCCCAAGGGGCGAACGGCGGCCAGTTCAATCGCCAGCACGGTTTGTGATTCTGGGATGGACAACTGGATTTGTTTCGGCCCCAGTTGCAGCTTGGTGGAAACGTCTGGTTCCGTGGATGCGAGCAAGAGGCGTCCGTTATGAAGGGACGTGATCGTTTGAGCCGTTTGATTTGTCTCCTCGGAAGCTTCCGTCGTTTCTTCCTCGGCGTCCGTTTCGGCGTCGACGTCTTCCGTCTCCGACTTCGCGAGAGTCACTCGAGTTGGTCCGGCCAACGTCCATTCGATTCCGTGGTCGCTTTGAAGGATGGGGCGATAGAGCGAAGGGGCCAAAATCATTTGCCCCGATCCAACCGCACGCACGTGCTCGTCCGTCGTGGCATCGGCAGCTTCGTCACCTTCCGCTGGTTGGATGGCCGGCCAGAGTCGCCGCCATGCTTGCGATGTACCGGGAGTGTTCTCGTCCGCATTGGAAGCTTGCTGGATCAACACAACCGCTTGAGCGTTGACCAGCTTCGCAACGGTTTCGCCGGTTGCGGCAGGTGCTTCCACAACGGGCGCCGCCGCGTCTGCGGTGGGATCTGTTTCGGTGGTGTCTGATGCAGCCGCCGATGTTTCTTTCGGAGTGGAATCGTTTGCGTCCATGCCGGGTGGAACGGGCGGTGCCATCTCGACTGGTTGCGGCTCGCTGACATCCGCCGGCTCTGGTTCGTTTGGCGACGGCTGTTTTGGCTCAGTCGTTTCGGCTGGCATGTCCTCCGTGTTTGCTTCCGAGTCGGCGACGGTTTCCGTTGCGGTGTCGTCCGGGACGGGGGCGGGAGCAGGCGAAGTTGAATCAGCGTCCGTCGATGAATCGGTAGGCGTTGGTGGCTTGGGAACCTGTGAGTTGGGAGTCGGGGGCTTGGGTGCTGGGGTCTCCGTGTCGTTTTGTGTCGTGATCGATTCTGCGGGCGAAGATGTGAGATCGTCGCTGGATTGTGCAGCGGAATCGTTTTCGGCTTCGTTGCGTTCGGCGACTCGGCGGTCGATCAGCGGTGCAAAGATTTGTCCGAGAGCATAGAGCAGCACGGCGACCAAGCCCAACGAAACCAACCACGGGGTGATTCGCGAAGGACGCACCATCCCGCCGTAACCTTCTTCTCGCATCATGGCTCGTGTGGTGCGAGCGACCAGCTCGGCTTCGGAGCGAGATGATGTGACTTCGTGGCCGACCGGGTTCCGCAGTCGCGTTGGTGCGTCCGCCACGCCCGAGTCGCTTGGGCCAACGGGCGTGATCGGTTCAGGAGACTGCGTGTCGCTTTGGGCGATTGTCGCCGCATTGGGCGAAGCGACCTCCGCATCGACCACGTCGTCCGCATTGCCATCGGCGGGAATGTCGAGCGACGAATACGACGCGGTTTCAGCGCTGGCGATTGTCTTGGACGGATTCGCGTCGGGGGCACGCTCGGTTTGCTGTTCCATCCGGCGAAGAGCGTCGCTGGCGGGCAACGCGTAGATCCGTTCCTTGAGTCCATCGCTGACGCGAGCCGGTTGACCCAGGGCCATCGTCAGAATTTGGTGACACGCGGCGGCTTCGGCCAGGGTGGTGTCCGACTCCAAACACACGCGTTCAATCTCGGCGATCTGTTCCGCCGACAGGGTGCTGTCGAGGTATTCGCTGATGACATTGGCGTTTTCCAGCGGGCCGACCGCGTCGGGGGACAAAGCGGTGAGTTGCGGGTGATCCATCGCGGCCTGGATACGTGCCACCAACGAGGTCGCGTAGCTGCTCTCCTCGATTTTCTGTTTCAGGATTTGGGTGTCCTGTTCTTCGAGCATGTCGTCGAGGTAGGCCAGCAGGGTTCGCAGGGTCAAACGCATGGTTGGTGTCCGCCGATGTCAGGTCGCGGGAGAAACGTGTCTCGAAAAAACGCTCGGAATAGTCGAGCGGCGGCCGGCACCCGCGGGGCGAAATTCGAATGAGATCGCCCGGTGAGATTGCTCGGCTACCCTGATTAGTGACGTGGCGGCGGACCTTCCGTGCAAGAAACCACGAAAATGAGATGGTTTTTTGCCGTGGCCTCGTCATTGAGGCGGATCGCGGTCATGATTGGGCGTTTTCCAGCCCGAACTCCCCGTCATTTTTCCCGTTCATGGCTTCGACTTACAAAGACGCCGGCGTCGATTTGGACGTGTATGCCGAATCGATGAGCCGTTTGCCCCGGCTGATGCACCGTACTTTCAGCCCTCGCGTGATGCCCAGCGATGGTGGTTTTGCGGGGCTTTTCCGGCTCGATTTCGCCGGAAAACTGTTCGCTCGGAACTACGAAGAACCGGTCTTGGTCAGCGGGACCGATGGGGTCGGAACGAAGCTGAAAATCGCTCAGACGATGAACCAGCACGAGACCGTTGGCATCGACCTGGTCGCCATGTGCGTGAACGATTTGATTTGCACCGGTGCCGAGCCTTTGTTCTTCCTCGATTATGTTGCGATGGGACGCGACGATCCCGCGCGGCTCGAACGGATCGTGCAAGGGATCAGCGATGGTTGCGTCGCTGGCGATCTTGCATTGCTCGGTGGCGAAACGGCGATCATGCCTGACATGTACGGCACCGACGATTATGACTTGGCCGGATTCGCCGTCGGAGTGGTGGAACGCAAACGTTTGGTCGACGGGCATTTGATCGCACCGGGTGATGTCGTGCTCGGGTTGCAGGCGACTGGTTTGCACAGCAATGGATTCTCGCTGGTGCGAAAGATCATCGCGGATCATGGGCATCAGTGGACCGATGTGATCGACGAGTTGAACGAGGACACGGGATCGTCACAAACTTTGGCGGAAGTTTGCCTACGTCCAACGCAGATCTACGTTTCCGCGATTCGTTCGATTCAATCGCACTATCGCGTCAAGCAAGTCCTGCATGGGATCGCTCACATCACTGGCGGCGGCATCGAAGAAAACTTGGATCGCATTTTGCCTGCGGGTGTGAATGCGGAAATCGATCCCAACGCGTGGACGCCCAACCCCATTTTCCAATGGCTGCAGAAGACCGGTGAAGTCGCGACGTCGGAAATGCGTCGCGTGTTCAACATGGGCATCGGAATGGCGGTCGTCGTGAACGAGTACTACGCCGCCAGCGTTGCTGCGCAAGTCGAGAAGGCGGGCATTCAGTGCCAACCCATCGGACGCATCGTCGAAGGATCGTCCAAGGTTGTCTATCAAGACGCCTAGTTGGACTCGGGACTACTCACTGGTGGCATTATGGAGTCATGATTCGGTCTCGGTGGCAGGCGTCACCGGAGGTCGGATCCACCAAGCGGCCAACGCAAGCGGCAGCATCAACGCGGTGAAGATCCAGATCGCCGGAACGTAAGTCCCGCTGAGGTCTTTCACTGATCCCATGATCAGCGGCCCGCAACCGCTGCCCGCCACGGTCGCGCACCACACGGCACCGCGGATGCTCCCCAGGTGCTCGCGGCCGTAGTAGCGAACCCAAACCACGCCGGTGGTGGCAATCAGCACGCCTTGGCCGCCACCAAACAGGAACGAATAGACGTGCATGGCAAACGTCGATTGTGCGGGCGCCAACACGACCAATCCGGCGGTCAACATGGTCGCTCCCAATCCGAGCAACCAGTTCAGCTTCAAGTGGTCCGCCGCCAAGCTGCCGGCGAACTGGAATCCCAACATGGTCAATCCGAAGGTCTTCATCAGGTCCGCGGCGGTGGAGCTTTCGAAACCTCGGTCCGCACACAAGGTGAACAAGTAAAAGACGACGCCCGTGCCGATCATGGCCCAGACCGCACTCGTCAGACCGATCACGTAGTAGGACTTGGTGCGGCATACTTCTTTCAGTGTCCAAGAACGTTCTTCGGTGACAACCGAATCAACATCGCTGCGTCGGTCGGCATCGGACCAACCATCGAGTTGTTGCCCGATGTCTTCCGGCCGATTGCAGAAGAAAATCGCGATGAGCGGCAACAAACCAATTGCCAAAATCCCCGCAAGCGTTTGATAAGTGCTCCGCCAACCATTGGCTTCAATCGCATTGGCCAGCATGCCGGGAACGTAAGCGAATGCGAACGAGGTGCCGATGCTGATGATGGCGGAAACTCGGCCAATGCGACGGCGGAACCACATCGAGGTCGTGTTGCCCGACAGCAGTGTCAGCGAACCCTGACCTAAAAAGCGAAGCAGGAAAAACGCCACGAGCAAGGTCGCGAATCCGCTGACCATCGACGCGTACCAGCAAGTCGCCGAGAGTGCGGCGATGATGATCAGCGATGACCAACGCAAACCAATGCGATCCGAAATTGGACCCACCGTGGAAAGCGGGATCGCCGCCAGCAACGTTCCCAGCATGTAGGCGAGTGCCAGTCGGCTTTCCGATAGTTGCAAGGATTCCAAGAGCGCCGGCGTGAAGGCGCTGACGGCAAACGTCTGTCCCGGGCTGGTTCCGACTTGCATTGCCATCGCCAAGGGAAGCATCCAGTAGCCGTAATAAAACGGAAGTCGAGGAGCCAGTTTGGCCGCGATGGCTGACATGCAGGACAATTCGGGTGGGAGCGATGGCTGGTTGGGGTGAATCCAGCATTGTCACGTTCACCAGCGATCCGCAAAGCCCCGTCGCCAGTTGGCCGCCGTAGCGGACGCTCCCCTGCCATCATGAGCGAATGACGTGAGACACGATCGCGGCGGGGCACGTTGGACATGCCGCTACACTGCTCCAAATCGATTCCGTCACACTCGAACTCAATCCATGCCCGAAGGTCACAAAACACACTATTTGTCGCATCAGCATGACCAAACTTTTGCGGGTCAGTCGCTCGATGTGACCAGCCCTCAAGGTCGATTTGCAGACGGAGCACGGAAGGTCAACGGACGGGTTTTGGAATCCGTTCGAGCCGCGGGGAAGCATCTGTTTTTTGAGTTTGAGGGCAACCGTGTCGTTCATGTTCATTTGGGACGTTACGGAAGCTTTGCCGAGCAGGCATCTCCGCCCGAGGAGCCACGCGGTCAGGTTCGCGTGCGGATGGTCGGGAAAGAACGCACGCTGGATCTCCGCGGGCCGACTCAGTGCCGAGTGATCGACATGGAAACGCAAGCTTCCATCGAAGAGTCGCTTGGGCCGGATCCGTTGGCGGGCGGAAAGAAAGCCGACGTTTGGAACAATTTCCGTTCGCGTTCCAAACCCATCGGTGGGTTGTTGCTCGACCAGTCTTTGATCGCTGGGGTGGGCAACATCTTCCGCGCCGAAGTGCTGTTTGAAATCGGCATGAACCCGCATCTTCATGGGGACGCGATGAGCCAAGCGGACTTCGATCGCCTTTGGAAATCACTGAGCAAGATGATGAAGCTGGGGCTCAAGCACGGCCGCATCATCAGCGTGACTGCGAAAGAAGCTGGCAAGCCGCTGAAGGAACTCGCCAATCACGAACGCTTTCGCGTTTATGGGAAAGACGAATGCCCACGATGCGGTGGGCCAATCGCGATTGATTCCGTCGCATCGCGAAAGATGCATTGGTGTCCGAGTTGCCAGGCTTGAGCGAGCAAAGCTCAACCGCGCAAAGAAAAACCCTCGCACTTGAAACCGAAGTTTCAAATGCGAGGGCAATCGGAATCTCAAGTCGATCTCACGCCGTGGCTTCGTACACGACGTGGGACCTTTGATTCAGGGTTGGACGCGACGAATCAGTGTCCGCATCCGCAAGCTGGTGCTTCGAAGCCGCAAGAAGGCTCAACCACTTCGCAACCGCAAGTTGGCTCAACGATGTCGCAGCAGCCGGTGTCGCAGCAAGAGTGCTTCTTGTTGAAGAGCTTCTTGAACAGGCCCAAGACGGGGCGATCGCAGCAAGGAGCAGCGTCGCAGCAAGGATCGACAACTTCGCAACCGCAAGCTGGCTCAACCACTTCGCAACCGCAAACAGGTTCACAAACTGGCTCGCAGCAAGCGTCGCAACCGTGCTTCTTGGCGAACAAGCGAGCGAGCAGGCCTTTCTTAGGTGCACAGCAAGGATCGACAACTTCGCAACCGCAAGCTGGTTCAACAACTTCGCAGCCACAAACTGGTTCGCAGATCGGCTCGCAACCACAAGTTGGTTCGCAAGCGACGTCGCAACCACTGTCACATCCGCCGAACAATGACTTCAGGTGTCCGAAAGCGTTTGCTTCTTGAACGTTACAAGCGGCCACGGCCAAAGCCAAAACGGCAGGTACGAGGAAACGGCTCATAGGGAATCTCCATGGAAGGTTTGTTTAAATTGGTCGTCCGTGGAACCATTTGTTTGCGTTGGGCAAACCTTGCTGGGAGGCAATCGGTCTCCGGGACACACCTAGATATCGGACATTCCACAAGACCATGCGGTGGATTCTTGCCGCAAAGTCGCCAAGTCGTGGTTTTGGCATTCGGAACAGCAGGGTTGCTCCGGCTGAAGCCAACGCAACGGATGCACGAACGGTCGCTGGCGACTTCTGAGAATTTTTGCCCGTTTCTGTTTGACGGGTGCGGACCTGCGCGCAGCAAGTCTAGGTCGAAAACGCATGGGAAGCCGCCAAAATGCTCCCCCGCTCGAAATTGCTCCGCGAAGGTGGCTGGATCATCCGGAATAAGCCTCTTGATCGAACGTTCACGGCTCGTCTGACTCCCCCCGGGGAATGGGGCGGCCGAAAAATGTTACCGACTCGGTTCGTCGGGTCGCTACAATCAAACGGCATTTCGAAAGCACCCCCTTTCGACTGGGACAGACTTTGATTCGTTCCCGCTGGTGCGACGGGCTCAGTTTTTGGATCGAGCCTTCACGTCGGCCGAGGGACGTTGTTCACCTGGGAATTTTGGCCATGCATCGCAAAAAGCCATCCGAAGAACCGATGTCGCTCGATGGGATCACACCCATTCCGATGCCATCGCCGTTTCAACCGGAGGGCTCAATGCCAGCGAAGCAGACGGAGACGCAGCCAAAAGAGGAATCGCTTCCGGATGAGTTGCCGGTTGCACCAGGGTCTCTTCGTCATCGATTGGAAATGGGACACGCCACGCTGCCAACCTGTGAGCCGCCATCGATGGCGGGGCAGTCAGTTGCATCTGATAGCCGCGAACGTGATCAATCGAATGAGTACACGGAATCCGTGCCATCGGACGAAGAGGTGGACGCATCGCTTTCTCGTGAACGCACTGGTCGCTCGCCGCAGCCTCACCCAGTTCTGCAGAGCCTGACTCTGCTGGCCACGATGGGATTGATGTTGTTGCTCGCTCGCTACACCGTGCCGCACATCGTTGAGGAAATCCGTTACGGATGGCACCGCGGGGAATTGCGAGCGGAATACGAAATCGGAAATGAAGGGCTGCGAAATGTCTCGCTGGACTCGCTCAGCCGTGCCTACCAAATGGTGACTTCCGCCGTTGGGCCCACCGTGGTCCACATTGATGTCGAGCGGTCGGTGTCAGAGGAAGATCGAAGCCTGCAACGATTGCTGGGTGAGGATGCCTACACGTTGTCCGATCAAGGCAGCGGTGTCGTGATCGACGAGGACGGTTACATCCTGACCAACCGACACGTGATCGCAGATGGCGTCGCGATCAGCGTGACACTCAGTGACGGTCGTCGACTGCCGGCCGCATTGGTCGGCAGTGACATGCCGACTGATTTGGCTGTGCTGAAGGTGGACGCGGATGGACTGATTCCGATTCAGTGGGGCGACAGCGATGAGCTTCGCGTTGGTTCACCGGTTTGGGCGGTTGGCAGTCCGTTTGGTTTGGATCGTACAATCACGTTTGGCATTCTCAGCGGCAAGCACCGCGTTGTTCGCGCCGGTGTGCAACATGGTTCTAGCTCTCGCTACCAAGATTTCATGCAGAGCGATGTTGCTGTGAATCCAGGCAACAGTGGCGGGCCGCTGGTGGATGCTCGAGGCCATTTGGTCGGCATCAACACAGCGATTGTCGGCGATACTTATCAGGGTGTTAGTTTTTCAATCCCTAGCAATGTCACGCGACAGATCTACGAACGTTTGCGTGAGACCGGGCGTGTGGAGCGTGGTTGGTTGGGCGTCTTGTTGTCGGAAGTTCCCGATTCGATGCATCGCGGCGATGATCTTCGCGTCCGCGGGGCCTTGGTTTCCGGAGTCACGGGAGACAACTCACCGGCGGCCATCGCGGGGCTGGAAGTCGGCGACATCGTGCTGAAAATCGACGATGTTCGCGTCAGCGATGTCGGGCACCTGATGCGTCTGATTGCCAATCTTGGCGAAGGAACGCTCTTGAAGATCGATGCCCTTCGCGATGGTGACCCCATGACGTTCGACGTTCGTTTGAGCCGCCGACCAGAAAATCTGGATCGCTAATCAGCCCGAGACCAGCGATGTCGCTGGTTGGGCGTGCGATAACTGATTGGGTGTGCAATCAAAAAGGCCGCACCATGAAGTGCGGCCTGAATGCGTTGGATTGCTAGCGAGCGATCACGCTTTGGCAAGTTGATCGCGAACGCGCTCGAGCAGTTTCTTGCTGGCGAGAATTCCTTCGGCTTCGCTCAGTCCGCCGCCTTCGTATTCGATGCCCACGTAGCCGTGGTAACCGAAGTCGGTGACGATCTTCATCATCTTGAGGTAGTCGGTGTGCTTCTCGTTGCCTTCCTCGTCGAAGTCATGCGTCTTGGCACTGACCGCTTTCGCGTATGGCATCAACGCTTGGACACCGTGGTAACGATTGAATTCCTCACCGTTCTTGCCGCGCGAGATATGGAAGTTGCCAAAGTCAGGCAGCGTTCCACAGTTGTCCATGCCAACGCGTTCCATCACAACGGCCAGCCAAGCACCGTTGCTGCTCAAGCCGCCGTGATTTTCGACGATCACGTTGATGTCTTGCTTGGCGGCATATTCGCTGAGGGATCGCAGGCCATCCGCGGCGTAGTTGATTTGATCCAAATAGGATCCGCCGCTTGCGGCGTTGACGCGAATCGAGTGGCAGCCGAGGAACTTGGCCGCGTCGACCCATTGGTGATGGTTTTCGACCGCTTTCGCTCGGCCTTCTTTGTTGGGATCACCCAATCGACCTTCGCCGTCGACCATGATCAACACGCTTTTGACGCCGTTGTCGTCGCAGCGTTTCTGGAGTTCCTTCAGATAGTTCTCGTCGCGAGCTTTGTCCTTGAAGAATTGATTAACGTATTCAACCGCATCAATCCCGAATTGCTCCTTGGCGATCTTGGGGAAGTCCAAGTTGGTCACGCCAACTGATTGATCACGAAGCGTGCGGTGAAGCGACCATTCCGCCAAGGAAATTTTGAAAGCGTCGTGACTGTGGTCGTGTCCTTCATGGGCATGAGCCAAAACCCGTGAGCCAGCCATTCCGGCGACGGCGGTGGTGGCAGCGAGAGATTGCAAGAAGTGACGGCGTGGCAGCATGGCAGGCTCTTTCAAGGTGGGGAGGGGGATCAATGGGTGGTGGCCGTGGTCCGTTGCGATGACGGAGCGGCATTGCCGAGGCAAGATGCGACGGCAAGAGAAAATGCCCGATCAGTTTAGCTGAACGGAACCCAAGTGTGGTGTGAATCCATCGACTTCACTGAAGTCAAGTTGGCGTAACGAGTCGGCCGCTCGGGAACGAGTTAATAGGTGACTTCAACTGACCGCGCAGCAAAAAGACCGCGAACCCAAAAAGATGAATTCGCGATCTTTGACTGATTTGACCGATGTCCGAACGAACCAATCCGGTTTCGAACTACTTGAGTTCGATCGAACCGCCAGCTTCTTCGACTTCGGCTTTGATCTTTTCGGCTTCTTCTTTCGAAGCAGCTTCTTTGAGGGTCGCAGGCACGCCTTCGACCATCTTTTTGGCGTCCATCAGCGAAGCGCCGGTGATGTTCTTGACGACCTTCACGACGTTCAGTTTCTTTTCGCCGAAACCGGTCAGAACGACGTCGAATTCGGTCTTTTCAGCAGCGGCTTCACCGCCACCGTCGCCGGCTGGGCCAGCCATCATGACAGCGCCACCGCCAGCGGCAGGCTCGATGCCGTGCTCTTCCTTCAGGTAGTCGCTCAGTTCTTTGGCTTGCTTCAGGGTCATGTTGGCGATCTTGTCGCCCAGTTCTTTTGCTTCTGCGCTGAATTCTGCGACAGCGGTTGCTTCATCGGACATAGTCAAACTACCTCAAAAACGAAAAAGGTGATTCGGAAATGGTTCAGGGGAAATGCCGGGGCACGGACACAGGCACCGGCGATGTGAGCGGCAGCGATTACTCTTCGCCTTCGCCCTTGGACTTGATCTGACTGTTGAGGGTCTTTCCGGGGCCGAGCATTGCTGCGCTGAGCGTTGCCCCTGGGCCGAGGATTTGACCAACCAACATCGAGATTTGTTCTTCACGGCTGGGCCATTTGCTGACCGCTTTGATGGCATCTGGATCGAGCTTTTCGCCGTCCAGAACGCCGCCCGTGGTGACGAACTTTTCGAACTTCTCGTCGTCCTTGTCCAGTCGGACGGCTTCCTTTACCAGACTAACGAAGTCGCTCGAGCCCCAAAGCACGGCCACTTGACCGTTTGTTCCTTCGAACGCGGGGTGCAAGGACGTGCCTTCAGTGGCGCGTCGGGCGAGCGAGTTTTTGACAACCATCATCTGGATGTCTTTGCCACTCAATTCGCCACGTAGCTCGTTGGTCGTGTTTGCGTCCATGCCGGAGCAATTGACCAACACGGCATCCTCCACGCCTTCAAGCCGACGCTTGAGATCGCGAGTCACCAGTTCTTTGACGTATTTACTCATCGGATTATTTCACTCGAAAGAGCCAAGCCTTGGCCGCAGTTGGATGTGATCGTTTGGGGGTGGACCAATCAGATTGATCCGCCAGCATCCGTGGAAGTCATCGCTTCGGGATCAGATGCTGACTGGTCGGCGGCACCGGTGATGAATCAACCGGCGAGCCTATGCAGCTAGGTGGCAACGCGGACGCTGGGGGTCATCGTTGCACAGATCGCCACGCCTTTGATGTACGTGCCTTTGATCGACTGAGGCTTCATGGCCGTCACGAAGTCAACGAACGACTTGATGTTTTCTTCCAGCTTGTTGGGCTCGAAGCTCATCTTGCCGACCATCGCGTGAACGTTGCCACCCTTGTCGTTGCGGAACTCAACCTTACCGGCTTTGTACTCGCCGACGACTTTGCCGACGTCCGGGGTCACCGTTCCGGCACGCGGGCTGGGCATCAAACCACGAGGACCGAGGACACGTCCCAAAGGACCGACCAAGCCCATCATGTCGGGAGCCGCGATGCAGACGTCAAAGTCGGTCCAGCCGTCTTTGATCTTTTTGGCCAAGTCTTCTTGACCGACTTCATCGGCTCCGGCTTCTTCAGCGGCTTTGGCTGCGTCGCCTTTGGCGAACACAACCACGCGTTGGGTCTTTCCGATCCCGTGTGGAAGCACGAGCGAACCGCGGATGATTTGATCCGCTTGGTTCGGGTCAACGCCCAAACGCATGTGAATTTCAACCGTTTGGTCGAACTTCGTGGCGTCGTATGTTTTTAGAACCTCGACGGCCTTGTCCAGCGGAAGGGTTTCCTTCGGCTGTTTTTCGAGGGCGGCGCGATACCGCTTGGATTTCTTTCCCATTTAGTCACGACTCATTTGTGTCGGGTGGTATGGCGATTCCACGCTGACCCGGTCAGAAAGCGACGTCAAACCGAGCTGCAAACGCGTTGGCGAGGGGCCCAGTTTGGTCGATTTGCCGGCGGCAGAATCTCCCACTTGTTAAACGATTGCTCCCCAATGCAAGGACCGGGTCGCGATCGAAGCGGGGGAGTTTGGCGAAGGCTGCTAGCATCGTCAACCTCATTTAGCCGAAGCTTTTGGGTTTTTTTGCTGTTTTTGAGAAGCTAGCCTTTACCAAGGCACATCGGTTGCAATCGTACAACCGCTGGATCAAGAACTGCCACAAACGGGCAAAAATTCGAGCGTCGGAAGCCCCGTGTTGTCACACGGAGCTGGTGTCTCGACGGGACGTCTTGGCGGAATCTTGTCGCCGGGTTGCATTTCACTTGCGTGGCAGAAGGGCGAGGCATTTGATTGACCCGACGCGGGTGAATGACTTGGCGGGACCGGATGCTGCTGGTGGCGGCGGGCTTGATTTCGCGGAGATTATCCAGCCTGTTCGGAGCTTTCCTGGAAGCTTGGGTGCCTGACGCCGGAAATTTGGGTCCGAAGACGATGCGAGCCAGCAAGGCGAGCAGAGGACAATGTGTACGGTCGCTTCAGGTCAGCTTTGCTGAGCCGAGCGATTTTGATGAGAAACAATTGAGAGGAATTTGAATGTCTGATTCATGGCTGACCGCGCTTCCGGTTTTCAACGAAGTCAATTACGTCGATGAAGTCTTGGAAAACGTGCTGAAGTACGCGGATCACGTGCTGGTTGTTGACGACGGCAGCAGTGATGGGACCGCGGAGCGACTGGACGGTTGGGCCAACCGGCGACCGGAATCGGTTTCGGTGGTTCATCATGCTGAAAACCGTGGCTACGGAGCCGCATTGCAAACGCTGTTTGCTTATGCGGTGGAGCATGGTTTCGAGGGAGTCGTCACGCTGGACTGCGATGGTCAGCATCAGCCTTGCCGGATTCCTGAGTTCATCGAGGCGGGCCGAGAGGCTGACATTGTTTCTGGTAGTCGTTACTTGAAGCAATTCGACGGCGACGACGAGCCTCCGCAGGAGCGAATGTTTATCAATCGTCGCATCACGGCGGACATCAACCGCCGTTTGGGGTTTGAACTGACGGATGCATTTTGTGGGTTCAAGGCTTATCGCACCGACGGGCTTCGTCAGATGAAGATCACGGACGATGGCTACGCGATGCCGCTGCAGTTGTGGGTCGAAGCCGCCGCGGCGGGTTTGAAAGTGACGGAATTGCCCGTTCCGTTGATCTACTTGGATCTCGAGCGTTCCTTCGGCGGGTCGCTCGATCACGCTGAGACTCGGTTGAAGTATTACAACCGAGTGCTCGATGACGCGATCGACACCGCTTGCAAAGAAGGTCGATTCCGATCAGCCGCTGCCGACAAACAGTCTACCGGTAATCAGTCTGTCGGTAATCAGCTTGGTGAGTCTCCCTGCGGGCAGCGATCGAAACGTGCGAGCTGAGTCGGCTGTCTCAACTGAGTCGGCTGCCTCAACGAGGCAGCTTTCGGCTGGACGCGGCTGCCAATGTTGTTGTGTCACACGTTTCCCGCGTCGCAGTCGCTAATTGGCGAATCGGCCGTGATGCCAATCCGGCCGCCATCATCAATCGGGCCAGTCCGACCATGGTTTGGTGCCACTGGTGCACCATGTCGGGCGTGCCGAACGATTGTGCGTCGCTGCGATGGAAGCCGATCTCGCTGACTCGGATCTCTGTGCCCATGTGCAGTAGGGCTTCCAGCATCACGTGGCCGTGACGGTCCGAATCGGTCAGGCCTTCGTCGTCGTAGATCCACAAATGAGGCTGCATCGCCAGGTCCACCAGGTGCATCGCGGCGGCATCCGCATCCATCGCGTCGATGACCAGCGAGCGGGGACCACACTGAACGTAAAACTTGGCCATGGTTGTTCTCTTCCGTGATAGGGGGCTTTTGCGGGAATTTGTCGCCGGAGGTGATGTCCCCCGGCGACACCTCTAAGATCGCAGCCGCCGTGACACGTTTGGTCATGGGAAGAGGGAAAGAGGAAAAGGGCCGCAGGGGCTCAGTGGGGAGGGCTGAGGGCTGAGGGCTGAGGGCTGAGGGCTGAGGGCTGAGGGCTGAGGGCTGAGGGCTGAGGGCTGAGGGCTGAGGGCTGGCGATTGTCGCGGATCGCTCCGTCGGTCCGCGCCACAGAGTAGGTTGGCCACTCCTGGCCGACCGCTGATTGCGATCCGTTTGGGTGGTGAGCTCGGTTGTTTGGTAGAAGCTCGATGCCGAAACTCCGCATCGGCCCAAGTTGTCGAGCGACTTGGCGAGGTCAAGCGTGTGCAACCGATCGCCAGCGAGCATCCGATCAACAAGAGGCAAGCAATGAAGAGGCAATACCAGCGGCCGATATCGGATCGCTCAAGCGAAGTCCCCCCGCACCTCTCTTCCCTCTCCGCACTCAGCCCTCCCTGCCTCAGCCCTCCGTCCTCAGCCCTCCGTCCTCAGCACTCGTCTCCTCTGCACTTCCACTCTCAAAAAACCCGTTTCTCTCCATTTACAAAACAGCAGCGTCCTGGATAAACTGCCGGGCTTTCCTGGAAAAACCGCTTTTCGCCCGCCCCCGTTCGACACGTGTTCGACTCCCTCTCCGAAGGTCTGCAGTCCGCTTTCAAAAGCTTGTCTGGAAAAGGCAAGCTGACCGAAGGCAATATGCGCGATGGCCTGAAGATCGTGGAGCAATCGCTGCTGGAAGCCGACGTTAGCTACAGCGTCGTCCAGCAATTCATGGAACACGTGACGCAGCAAGCACTTGGGAAGCGAGTGCTGCTTTCGCTGCGTCCACAAGAAGAGCTGGTTCGAATCGTCTATGACGAGTTGGTGGAGACGCTCGGGCCCGTTGATTCCTCGCTGAATCTGAAAGCCGACGGCCCCACGATCATCATGCTCTGCGGGTTGCAGGGGAGCGGTAAAACGACGACCTGCGGCAAGCTGACCAAGCTGTTGCAAGAACAGAACATCACTCCGTTGCTGGTGGCTGCTGACTTGCAGCGTCCCGCCGCCATCGAGCAGCTGAAAGTCATCGGCTCGCAACTGAACGTGCCTGTCCACGCGGAAGTGGATCACAAGGACCCCGTCAAAGTTTGCCAGAACGGCGTCGAGATGGCTCGTCGCGACGGAAATCGCGTGGTCATTTTGGACACGGCTGGCCGCTTGGCCATCGACGAAGAATTGATGGCGGAGCTGAAGAAAATCGATCGCAAGGTCGGCCCCGATCAAGTCTACCTGGTGGTTGACGGGATGACCGGGCAAGACGCGGTCAACAGTGCCGGGGCTTTCAACGATGCGTTGGAGCTGGACGGCGTGGTGATGACCAAGCTGGACGGTGACGCACGCGGTGGTGCGTTGTTGTCGGTCAAGCAGGTCACTGGTGTTCCGATCAAGTTCATGGGGACCGGCGAGCACTTCGATGCGTTGGAGCCGTTTCGTCCCGAGGGCATGGCCAGCCGCATTTTGCAGATGGGCGACATTGTCGCCGCGGCACGCGAAGCTCACCGTATTGTCGACGAGAAAGAACGGGAAGAGCTGGAAGCCAAGATGGCCAGCGGCGATTTCTCGCTCGACGATTTCAAAAACATGCTTCAAAAGGTGGCTCAGCCCGGTCTGATGGGCCGCATGATGGGTTTGATGCCCGGCATGAGCCAATTTAAAGAAGCGATGGAGTCGGAAGAGGCCGGGGGCCAAATTCGGCAAATTATCGGAGCCATCAACTCGATGACTCCCAGTGAACGCAAAAACCCCAAGCTGATCGATGCGACTCGTCGCACGCGAATCGCCAAGGGTGCCGGCGTTCAATCCCCCGTTGTCACGCAATTGATCAAACAATTCGACGTGATGAAGCCGATGATGCAAGCCATGTCCGGAAAGGGTTCCGGGGATCGTATGGCCATGATGCGGCAGATTCAAGCCAACGCGATGTCGGGTGATCCGCGTCTGGGAGGTTTGAAAACCAAGCAAAGCACCGGAAAGCGACTGACTCCGGCTCAGAAGGCTCAGCAACGCAAGGAACGCGAAAAGCTGAAGCGAAAACTAAAACGAAAAAAACGCTGAGTGAGATGCAGTGGGCGAGACCTGAGTTGGTACAGCCCTCAGTCTTCAGCCCCTCAAATCACCTCAATCCTTTGGAGAAACGACCGACATGGCAGTAAGAATTCGCATGAAAAAGATGGGACGCACGCACCGTCCTTTCTTTCGTGTTTGTGCAGTGGATCAACGCAACCCACGCGATGGCCGCGTGATCGAAGAACTCGGCACCTACGACCCAATGTGCCCAGAAACCGATGCACGCACCTCGCTGAAGACCGAGCGTGTTGATTACTGGCTTGGTGTTGGGGCTCAGCCCAGCGACAAAGTGGCTGTGTTGATCAAGAAGTACGGCACCGAAGGCACCCACTTGGAAGCTCAAAAGGCTGCCGTGGAGCGTTTGGGACGCCGCAAGGATTACACCCCACCACCAGAAGCTCCCGCTCCGAAGCCAGCTCCTGCTGCCGAAGCTCCCGCCGAGGAAGCACCTGCGGAAGAGCCAGCCGCAGAAGCTGCTTCGGAAGATGCCGCAGCGGAAGCCACCACCGAGTGAGATTCGACGTTGTCACCCTGTTTCCGGCGATCTTTGACGGTTATCTGACCCAAAGTTTGCTGGACAAGGCGATTGTTCGAGGTTTGGTTGAGATCCAACGACATAACCTCCGAGATTGGGCCGAAGACACTCCTCACCGCAAAGTCGATGATCGACCGTTCGGTGGCGGCCCCGGAATGTTGTTGCAAGTCGAACCAACCGTGAAGTGTGTTCGAGACGTGGACGCGATGTGCGACGTTCCGGCTCGAAAGATTTTGTTGACCCCGCAAGGTCGACGGCTGGACCAAAGGTTGGCCGAAGACCTCGCCACCAGCGACCGCATCATGTTGATGTGTGGTCGTTACGAAGGATTTGATCAACGCGTGTTGGATATCCTCCAACCCGAAGAGATCAGCATTGGTGATTTCGTCCTCAACGGGGGCGAGGTCGCTGCCATGACCATCATTGACGCTGTCGTCCGGTTGCTGCCCGGCGTGCTTGGCGATGAACAAAGCAGCCTGGATGATTCGTTCAGCCGTGGTAATCGGATGCTCGAGTTTCCCCAGTACACCCGGCCGCGAGAATTCGAAGGCCATACCGTGCCTGACGTTTTGCTCAGCGGTGACCATGCGGCGATCGCCAAATGGCGAGCCGAGCAGAGTCGGGTGAAAACGATTGATCGTCGCCGCGATTTGCTGCCCGAGAATTCGAAACCCAACCACGAACACCCCAACCAACGCTCCTGAACAGCACAGAGGTTTTCCAATGAACAACGCCATCATGGAATTGGTCGACAAGGCCAATCAGAAAGAAGACGCCCCGCAATTCGAAATCGGCGACACCGTCGACGTGCACTCCAAGATTCTGGAAGGCAACAAAGAGCGGATCCAGGTGTTCACCGGCGTCGTGATCGCTCGCAGCGGCAAGGGTGCTCAAGAGATGTTCACCGTTCGTCGCATCGTGGCTGGCGAAGGCGTGGAGCGTAAGTTCCCCGTGCACAGCCCGCGCATCGAAAAGGTTGAAGTCAAACGCAGTGGCGTGACCCGTCGTGCCAAGCTTTACTTCCTTCGCGACCGCGTCGGAAAAGCTGTTCGCTTGAAAGAGCGTCGCCGCGTCTGATCGCGGGGAGCGTTTCGTTCATATGCATCGCCAAGCTGCTCGGGTTTCTCGAGCAGCTTGTTTGCTGCGCGTAAAGTGGAAAGGGAAGCAGAGGCTCAGGGCCACAGGAGGACAGTGGGTGAATCTACCATCGCGTAGGTCGTGTCTCACATGGCGCCCCGACCGATGCTTTGGAACAAAGCGAGGTCACACCCGGTTGGCGACTCACCCCCTCGGGCGACGACAAGCAGTGATTCACACACCAGGGCATTGGTGGATGTAGTCGGTAGTGCGTTGGGCGAGACTTGTACCGGCGGTGTGCAGGAGGGTGTCGGCCAAGAGTGGCCAACCTACGAGGGAGCGTGGGTCGGCGGCGAATCTGCCATCGCGTAGGTCATGTCTCACATGACGGCCCGGCCGATGCTTTGGAACAAAGCGAGGTCACAACCGGTTTGCGGCTCGCTAATCCTGCCCGCGGCGCCAGCCAGTGAGTCACGCACTAGGACATTGGTGAACGCAGTCGGTAGTGAGCGTGGGCAAGGCTCGTGTCGGCGGTGTGCAGGCGGGCGTCGGCCAGGAGTGGCCAACCTACGAGCGAGGTAGACCTTCGGTCGTCAGTCCTTTCAAGGCTTCGCGGAGCGGATCATCGTCGGGGCCGCAGAATCCCCAGTGCTCGCGTCGCCGCCAGCCTTCCGCGTGTTCAAATTTGCCGCTCATCCGGCCAACCATTCGAGACAGGTCGCGCATCGTTTCCAGGTAGCTGTCCATGCCCTGGCTTTCGTCCAACCATTGCTTTTGGCTGGCGTGGCATGCCAAGGCGGTGGTCTTTTGTTCCATCACATCGGACGTGTTCACGTAGAAATGCGGCGTGACCAGCTCGCCCGTCGGTTGTCGGCAGCCAACGGGTTGAGCGTGATAGACCGTCACGGGGTCCATGAAGACTTCCGTCGGCGGATCGCTCGGATAGTTTGGCATCCCGTGGCAAAACGCGGCGCTGACGCCCAATCGGCAAGCCGTTTCGTGATCTTCCATGTAATCGACGGGTGAGTGCACGAGAACGATGGACGGTTTGCATTGCCGGACCACCGCCACGACCTTTTGCAGGTTCGCATCGTTGTAGGTGACCTCCATGTCCGGGCAGATCGGCGGGTAGAAGGTCGCTCCCAGTAACGCCGCCGCCTGCTTGGCTTCTTCCAGTCGCGTCGCCGCGCATTCGGATTGGTTGAGCGTGGTGCTGCCGCGGGAACCGTCGGCGAGGTTCATGTAGTGCAAGTCCCATCCTCGTTGGGCCAGCAGCAACATGGTTCCGGCGTAGAGAAATTCAATGTCGTCAGGATGAGCAGCGATGGCGAGCGCGGAGGGCATTCAGGAACTTCATTTCGAGGAGACGAGCCGGAGTTTCTCAAGGGGCACATAATACCGCACGTAGCGTTCGCCGTTCCTGAACAGTTCGCCTTTGGGGTCGTTCACCAAAACAGTCGCTCGCCGAGTGATGCGGTTGACGCGTCCGACAATGCGTTGCGATCCGTTCTGGAACATCACCTGGTCACCCACTCGAATGTTGAACTTGGTGGCCGCGCGTTCGCGTTGCGTGATTAGATCGTGCTGGTAGTCGGTGTGTCCGAAGAAGCTTCGGGCGATCGACTGAAAGCGTTTCTGATTGCAGTTGCCCGCGTTCCAAATCAGCATCTCAATCAGGTGCGTCATCTCGTGTTCGGCGACCCGCTGCATCGCTTCCAGGCGATCCTTGCACTTGCGTCCGGTGACGGTCACCGGACGGTTCACGTCCTCGAAGGTTTGAAACAGCAACGTCGAAGACAGGATCATCTCGAACTTTCGCGGTCCATTGCGGTTGCCGTTGGGGTAGTGGGTCACCAGCTTGCCGGCCGCACTGGTCATGCGTGAAGAGAATCCAAATTCCAGTCCTTCCGCCTTTGCGACCGGTAGCACGCGGCCCTCGAAAAAGGCCTCGTCGAGCAAGTGAATGAGTCGAACCAAGTCATCGCGTCCCACCCGAGCGAAGTTGGGGCGGTCGATGGTGCGGCTGAGGCTAAGGACTTCGTTGTGAATCCGCTTTTGCAGTTCAGGGATCCGCTTTGGATCTGGACGACGTTTCTGCAGAAACTCGGCCAGGGCAAACAGCGTGTCGCGGTCTCTTGGCGGGATCACTCCGACGGGCGGCTGCGTTGGCGTTGGTTGTTGCTTGGCGGGTGCCGCATGCGGATCGCGTTCTGTGACCGCTTTGCCGCGACTTTTGGCGGCGGTTTTGTTGGGCGATGACGGTCGCGCGGGTTCCAGGTCGGTGATGGGACGACGCTTGGACGCGGGGCGGCGGTGCGGGGTGGCTGACATCCGCGTGTCTACGCCTTGGCCTCAGCGGCACGCATCGTTTTGGCGGCTTCTTGCCGAGCCAGCAAATTCTTCTGGTATCTGCCTTGAACCACGTCGACCACGATCAAAATCGCGAGCACAAAATAGAAGGTGCTCTTGGCCATCGGGTGAACTTCGTGACCGAACAGCGAAACGTGAGCCAGGTGCCCGCCTTCGCTAACCAGCATCACGCCGACGATGAACAGCACGAACAGTCCCAGCACTTCATACATCCGGTTCTTTTTCAAAAACTCCGAAACCTTGTCGGCCAAAAAGATCATCAGTGCACCACTGATGACGATGGCGGTGGCCATGATCCAGAAGTTCTTGGTCAGTGCCATCGCGCTGAGAATCGAGTCGAACGAGAAGACCAGGTTCATCAGCACGATCAGTCCGATGGTCTTGCCAACACTGGCTTTGGGGGTGTCCTCGGAGTGGCCGAGTTCCGGTTCGGCGAGCAGGTGGTAAATCTCTTTCAGTGCGGTCCACAGAATGAACGCACCTCCAAACAGAACGATCAGGCTGTGGCCGCTGATCGCACCATCGATGTAGCCGTTGTGGAATTCGACGAACGGTTCCTCCAAGAGTGCGATGACTTTCACGACGACGAATAGCAGCACGATCCGCAGGATGACCGCCAATCCGATGCCCAGTTTGCGGACCATCGACTGTTTGTCTTGTTCGACCCGTTTGCTTTCGATTGAGATGTAAAGCAGGTTGTCGAACCCAAGAACGGCTTGAAGCAGCACGAGCATCCCGAGCGTGAACAAGCCGGAGATTGAAAACAGTTCAGCCATGGCGACGAGATTCCGTGCGGTTTAGGAAGGCGAGTCGTTGGACAACAGGTCGAGAACGGATTGCATGTCGGGAGGGAGCGGCGCGGTCAGCGTCATTTCCTTGCCCGTCTGCGGATTGGTGAACGTCAGTGATTTCGCGTGCAACGCTTGGCGGCCGAGGATGACTTCGTCGCCTTCCGCGGTCGGTTTCGCGCCGGGCGTTGCTTCTTCGATCCCCGCCAAGCGTCGAATTTGCGAGCGTGTCAGTTCGGAGTGCCCGCCATACAGTCGGTCGCAAAGAATCGGGCAACCGATGTGTGCCAAGTGCACTCGAATTTGGTGGGTGCGTCCGGTCTTGGGGTGCACGTCGACACGGGTGACTCGTCCGTGGCGTTCAACGACTTCGTAAAACGTCGAGGCTGATTTGCTGGTCGAGTGGCCTTCGCGGATGGCTTGTTTGTCACGTTGGTAAGGGTGCCGACCGATCGACGCGTGGATCCAGTCGCGGTCGCGGTCCAGTCGTCCGGACGTGATCGCCGTGTATTGTTTCTTCACTTCGCGATCGTGCCACTGAGCCGCCAGGTTCAGGTGCACGGCGTTGTTTTTCGCCACCACGATGACGCCGCTGGTGTCCCGGTCCAACCGGTGGACAATGCCGGGGCGTGTGGGGCCGCCGACATCGGAAAGCGATTGAAAGCGAAAGGCCAACGCACTGGTCAGCGTTCCGGTCCAGTTGCCTCGCGCGGGGTGGACGACCATTCCCGCGGGTTTGTTGATGACGACCAGTCCGTCGTCTTCGTACAAAATGTCCAGCGGGATGTTCTCCGGCACCGTGTCATCCGAAGCCGGTGGCGGAACACGAAAGCGGACCACTTGGCCGGCTTTCACTTTGTAGCTGGGCCGAATGACGCGACCGTCGACTTCCGCACCGTCGTTCTGAACCGCATCGCGAATTTGCGAGCGGCTGTATCCGTCGCAGGATTGGGTCAAGAACAGATCGATTCGAAACCCGTGGGCGGATTCAGGAACGACAAATTCTCGCATCACTCGTCGGATGCGGCGGGGTCGTCGGCAGGCGGTTCCACGGTGGGAGCTTCCTCGGCAGAGATTTCATCAGTGGCGGTTTCTTCCACCGATTTTTCTTCCACAGCTTCCTCCGTTTCAGCGGGCTTTTCTTCGGAGGCTTCTTCGCTGGCGGTTTCTTCCTTCATCTCTTCCGCGGGTTGCTCTTCCGGCTCAGCGGGCTCGGTCGTTTCCGTTTTTGCCGCGTCCGATGCTTCTTCAGCGGGCTCCTCGGTCTCGTCGGCTGAGTCATCCATTGGCAAATCCAATGGTGGTAGGTCCAAGTCTGGCAGGTCTGGCAGTTCGCCGGCTCCCGGCAGCGATGGTGGCAAGCTTGGGTCCGCTGGCGAGAAGTCTTGCTCATCGAACCAAGCGAGGAATTCTTTTGATTGCGGCGACGAGAGAACTTCGACGCGTGCTTTGGCTTCTTCGATCATGGCGGCCGATTCGCCAACCGCCATCGCGGCTTCGTATTGCTCGATGGCACCTTCGATATCACCGCGAGCTTCGGCGATCTGCGCCAATCCGTAGCGGGCTCGCGATTGAATCATCGCGTCTTTGCTCAACTGCATGGCTTGCTGGTAAGCGTCGACGGCATCGTCGAGCAATGTTTCGGCTTCGTCGCGACTCGTGTACAACGAAGAAATTCCAGCTCCCATTTGTTGTCCGCCCTGGTACAACCGTGCCCAGGCCGCTGCCGAAGTGTTGGGGTATTGAGCGGCGATGGTCGCCAAGCTTTCGGTATCGCCGGTGATCGAAGCGTCGATCAATTGCAGTGTCGCATCGCTGCGATTGTCCGATTGAGTGCTGGAATAAAACCCGTATCCCAACACGGCCACGAAGAATGCAGCCACGCCCAGTGCGATGGGTTTGGAGTAAGGCTCGATCGAGTGATTCAACTTCCCGAGGGCTCCGGCAAGTTCATTCTCGTTCAGCTGATGACGTCGCTCGCTGTTCATACAATCGCAGGGGTGGGGAGATTCGGATCCGTGAGCCCGAAGTATAGAAATCGCCGGAACTTAACGTCAAGAGAAGCAAGAAGCACCCATCCCCATGACTGCTCCTGAAAACCAACCTTCCGAATCCAAGCCTGCCAGCGCGAAGACGAGGGTGTTGATCGCCGAAGACGACCCGGTGCTGCGGCATTTGTTGCAATTCACCATCCAGCGAGCGGAAATGGATGTCACCGCCGTGGCGGACGGCCAACTCGCTTGGGAGACCATTCAATCCGGCGAAAAGTTTGATGTGATGGTCACCGATCACGAAATGCCCTCGCTCAGCGGCATGGAACTCATCCGCCGTGTCATGGAAACGTCGCCGATCTCCGTGATCGTTCTCTGCACCGCCAAAGGGTTCGAAATCGATCCCGATCAAATTTGCGATCGCCCAGGTGTGGTGTCGTTGATGAGTAAACCGTTCAGTCCACGGCAATTGGTCCACATCATCCAGCAACGTTTGGCTGGCAACGCCGCCGAGTGAAACCTCAACCGGAGTGGTCTAGAATCGAAGGATGAGGGGGCTCGTCTGGTCAGTGGTTGATGCCTGGTGGACGATGCCGATTCGTTCACAACACCATCGGAGGCGAGGCGATGAAGCGGAATCGTTCGGGGCTGAGTTTGTTGGAGGTGGTGGTCGTGTTGGGGTGCGCGCTGATTGTGTTCGCGCTGCTGATACCGGCAGTCTCTACGCCTCGGGAGTGGCCGCGCCGCAACCAGTGCTCAACACAACTGAAGAATTTTTCGCTCGCCGCGATCCAGTACGAGAACGCAAGGGGGCGATTTCCCGGTTGGGTGATGGACTTCGGGAATTTTGGTTGGGACCCGGAAACCGAAACCGTGCTCGAGCAATTGAATGATCCCAGTTCAGCACCGTCTGGTCCGCTCGAACGTGCGGCAGAGGGCTTGGTGCCGCACCGCAAGGTCGGCACGTGGGCGGTGGCGTTGTTGCCCTGGTTGGATGCTCAACCGACCTACGAACACTGGACCGAAGATCGCTACCCGATTTTGACGCGTGGCGAAGGTGCGACACAGGAACAAAGTGGCACGGGGTTTCATCCTTTGGCCGCGCCGCAGTTTGCGATCTTTCAGTGTCCAAGCGATCCGAATAACGATGGCGAAGACAATGGTCGCAGCAGCTACATCGCCAACACGGGTGTCTACTTTCCGCCGAGCGATTTGATCGCGGGAACCCATTCGATCTTTCATCCGGACGGCACCGTGAAGGAAATTGGCTTTGAGGAGTCGATGTCGGTCGAGTTTGGTGTGTTCGGCAACCGGCTCTCGGCTCGGGCGGCCAACTGGGACGAGGATCTGCGAGTGCCAGTCGCGGAGCCGATTGGTTTGGATGATTTCAAGGACGGAGCAAGCAACACCGTTTTGTTTTCGGAGTCGCTGCATGCGATGCCGTGGCATCGTGCGGGCTTCGTCAACGATGTCGATTTGATGTTTGAGCGGCATCCAGACGAAGTGGTGTTTCCGCCGTTGAGTCGATTCACCAATGGGATGGTTTGGCACGGGGTGGACTGGAGCAACGGCAAGCAGCCACGTGAGATTCATTTGATCAACGGCAATCGGTCGCTCACGGAATCGATGCAGATGGATCCTGGCAACGCGACCGACTTGGCCCGGCCGTCGTCGGCTCACACGGACGGTATCAACGTGTCAATGGCGGATGGCGGGACGCGGTATGTTTCGGATTCAATCGATCCGAGAGTCTGGCAAGCCCTGATGACCCCCCGAGGCCGAGAAGAGATCCCCGAAGACGCGTTGTATTGATGTGGTTGGTGGTTGGTGGTTGGTGGTTGGTGGTTGGTGATTGGTGATTGGTGATTGGTGATTGGTGATTGGTGATTGGTGATTGGTGATTGGTGATTGGTGATTGGTGATTGGTGATTGGTGATTGGTGATTGGTGATTGGTGTTCAATTATCTCGGCATGAGTCGTCGCGGAATCAATGTCGACACCGGGCGGCTCGCGCCGCATCCGCTAAGATTGTCGCGGATCACTCCGTGGTCCGCTGCTGCGCCGTTGTTGGCCACGACGTAGGTCCGGTTCCACCGGACGTTTGCGAGGAATGCATGTTGCGAATTTCGGTTCTCGCGAATTGATTCGCGGTGGTGCGTGGGAACCGCGGCTAACGCCGATCGGCTGTTTGGTCTTTCGAAACATCTGGCGTGAATTGCTAGGGTCACGTGTTGTTTGGCGTTTCACCTTTCGCCATACAGGGCATGGCCTACACGGGGATCCTGATCACTGTGTCCCTGTGGTCCTTTCTACTTCCCACCCGGCATTCCTCGCATGCGTTTGCGGCGGCAGCAGTGTTTGAACTTTTTGCCGCTATCGCAGGGGCAAGGATCATTGCGTTGCACGCGGCCTTTTCGACGCGGGCGTTTGCTGAACAGTCGCTTGGGGTCTTGGTGGTACATCTTCCGAAGCATGTTGTAGAGCTGCGGATCTTTGGTTTGCAGTTGGGCCGGTTTCTCGAAGAAGTACTCCGACAGCACCGCGAAGTACTCGGCCTCGTTGGTGTAGGCGTAGTCATCGATGCCGGAACGGGTGCCTTCGGACCGGAGTTCTTCGCCGACCCATTTCACCCAAGGCTCGGTGACCTCCGCGGTCGCGGACACGGGAATGCCATCCACGTCTCCGTCGGCTTTGTCGACCAAGTGAGCGAACTCATGAATGCCGACGTTTCGCTTGTCGCCTGAGTTGGAAAAACCTGCCAGCAACGATGGTTTGGAGAGAATCATCACGCCGCTTAAGTGGGCAACGCCGATCATCCCCAACGTGTTTTTGTCGCCTTCGCCTTCCGTTTGATAATCCTCGCCGAACGATCCGGGGTAGATCAGCACTTCGCCCAAACCGGAATACTCAAAATCATCCAGACCCATGATGGGGATCACGGCACTGGCTCCCACCAGAGCACGAGTGGTTTCGTCGACGTCGGTACGAATGCCGGTGACGGTGACTTCGTCCAGGAAGACCTTCATCCGATTTTGGAAATCGATGCGACGATCTTCCGCGAGCATGCGGTAGTACTCGACATATTGTTGCAGCGCCAATTCCCAAACATCGGGGAAAGGCGTCGCGATGACTTGAAGTCGTCGTTTGGTTTTGCGTCGCACGAACCAATGAGCGACCCAAGCGATCGGCAACGCCAGCAACGTCCATGGCTGGAGGAATGCGAACCCGATGATCAATGCGCCGACTGCGAATGAAATCGCAAACGCGAGCCGGCGATTGGATCGGTCCATTTCAGGAGTGACAAGCAACGAGAGGCAGCCCAAAGGAGAAGGTGAGATTCAAGAGCGAAGTCATCATAGACGCGGGGCGGGTTGTTTCGGACAGGCGTTCAAACTTCTGGCCGAGCGGCATGCGCGTCGCGGTCTCGATCGAGGCATGGTCCTCCGTGAGTGCGACTTTATCTGCCCTCCCGACGGTCGACTTCATCCGTCAGTAGGCGAAGACGGGCCGGGCAGTTATTCTCGTGGCTCCGTCGGCAGATTGTCTGGCTGACCCATCCCACCCTTTTGCTGTTTTCGGCCACCCCGTGCACCGTTTCGATTCCATTTCCGTTGCCCCGCCCGATGCCATTTTGGGTTTGACCGAAGCGTTCAAAGCGGATGAACGCGAAACGAAAATGAACCTCTCCGTCGGCGTTTACCAAGACGCGACCGGAACCACGCCCGTGCTGCGTTGCGTGAAAGAGGCCGAAAAACGGTTGGTGGAAACCGAATCGACCAAAGGCTACTTGTCGATCGATGGTCTTCCCGACTATCGCCAAGCCGCTCGCGAGCTGGTCTTTGGCGACCAAGTCGAAGCCGCCCGAGTCGCCGCGGTTCAGTCGCCCGGCGGAACTGGTGCGCTGCGAGTCGCTGCGGAATTCCTCGCCAGCCAATGCGGTCCGCTGCGGATTTTCCTGCCCACACCAACTTGGGCCAACCACAACGCCATCATGGCGGCGGCTGGATTGCCGGTTGAAAACTACTCGTACTTGGCGGCTGATAAAAAGACGTTGGACTTCGACGCGATGATCGAAGACCTGAAGTCCAAAACCAAAGCCGGCGACGCCGTGTTGTTGCACGCTTGTTGTCACAACCCCACCGGAGTCGATCCGACGCCCGAGCAATGGGAACAGATTGGGGCTGTCGTCGCCGAAAAGAATTTGTTGCCGCTGCTGGACTTCGCTTACCAAGGGTTCGGCGAAGGTTTGGAAGAGGACGCCGCGGGTGTTCGCACGATCTTGCGTCATGTGGACGAAGCCTTGGTGTGCTCCTCGTTCAGCAAGAACTTCGGGCTGTACAGTGAGCGAGTCGGGACCGTGTGCTTGGTTTCGGGGTCAGCCGACACGACCAAGGCCGCGCTCAGCCAACTCAAACGCCTCGTCCGAGCCAACTACAGCAACCCACCACGTCACGGCGGAGCCATCGTTGCCACCGTTTTGGCCGATGCGGGGCTGACCAAAATGTGGCATGAAGAGCTGGCCGAAATGCGAACCCGCATCGCCTCGCTTCGCCAACAATTCGTCGATGGAATGGCCGCAACGGGAGTCGACCAAGATTTCTCGTTCCTGCTGGATCAAAAGGGCATGTTCTCGTTCAGCGGATTGACTCCCATGCAAGTCGATCAGTTGCGGACCGAGCACGGCGTGTACTTGGTCGGCAGCGGACGGATCAACGTTGCGGGCATGAATGAATCCAGGATGGGATGGTTGTGCGACGCCGTGGCGGCGGTCTTGCGATAGCCCTTTCATTCTTTGTCCAATGCATCCGCGGCGGACAATTGGCGACCCCGAGTCGTCCGCGACGGTTGTGTGTTCCCTGCGACGTCCTGTTTCTAACCACCATGATCAACCGCCATGCCATTAGAACTTCGTCGAGCGTTTTTGATTTTGGCTGCCGTCGTGATGGTGGTGGCCGTGGTCTGGGCGTCGCGATTCGACGCGATGCCGCCCGCGGAATTCAGTTTCCAAAACGGGACGGACCCGAAAACGCTCGACCCGCACCGAGCCACCGGCCAACCGGAAAGCCGGATTCTGTTCAACATCTTCACCGGGTTGTTGGAGGAGTTGCCTGAGGGCGACCCCGATCCGGAAACGGGCGTCCAGCCGATGACGCCGCAACCGGGCATCGCCACGTCCTACGACGTTTCGCCCGACAACATGACCTACACGTTCACTCTTCGTGATGACGTGACATGGAGCGACGGCGTCCCCATCACCTCCGCCGACTTCGTGTGGTCGTGGACCCGCATGCTGCATCCTGAAACGGCGTGCGAATACAACTTCCAACTCTTCGGCGTCAAGAACGCGGAAGCCTACGCGACGGGCGAGGTGAAACCCGGCGACAAAGTTGAAATTGAATTGTGGGATCGCCCGGGCGAAACCATCGACGGTGAGCCGGCGCAGCAAACCTTCCCTCGGGGCACAATCGTCCACGGCACGCTGACAGCTCTCGACAAACCGCCAATGCCCAACTTCCCGGAAGGTGCGTCGAAGGAAGAAAAGTCAAAGATCACCGCCGACTGGCAATCCGAATGGCTTTACACGGTGGATTTAGCGACGGTCAACGGTGACGAGATCCTATGGGACGAAGTCACCCAAACCGTCACCTACACCAAGAACCTGCAAACGCCGCTGGCGGATGAAAACACCCAGCGGACTCACGCGGTGTTGGTGGCATTCGATCGGTTGGGAGGCGTCGAGGCGCCCGACGAAACCACGCTGATCGTGCGTCTTCGCGACCCGCTGCCCTACTTCCCAAACTTGGTCGCTTATTACCCGCTGTTCCCAGTGCCGCGACACTGCATCGAGGAACATGGCAAACCAATGTGGACGCGGCCCGAGAATATTGTCACCTGCGGTCCTTACAAAGTCGGCCTGCGAAAGCTGCGTGACCGAGTCCGTTTGGTCAAAGACGAAAAGTGGTACGACGCGGACAACGTGCAAGTCGAATCCATCGACGCGATGTCAATCGAAAGTCAGAACACCGCTCTCAATATGTACGAGACCGGTGAACTCGATTGGGTCACGGATCCGCCAGTGACCTTGATCGAAGAGCTCAAGAAACGCGACGACTACATCGGGGCGCCGTATCTTTCGGTTTACTACTACGAACTGAACACCAAACGACCACCGCTTGATGACGTTCGCGTTCGCAAAGCGTTGTCGATGGCCATCAACCGCGAACAGATCGTTCGCGAAGTCACCAAAGCGGGCCAGCAACCGGCGTTCGCGTTGGTGCCGCCAGGCATCGCGGGGTACACCCACGAAAAGGGCAACCGCGGATCACTGGAAGAAGCCAAGGAACTGCTTCGCGAAGCGGGGTATCCCGGCGGTCGAGGCTTTCCCAAGTTCACGATTCTTTACAACACCAGCGAAAGTCACCGTGCGATCGCCGAGGTGATCCAGCAACAGTGGCAAAACAATCTGAATATCAAGGCTGACCTGCAGAATATGGAGTGGGGCAGTTTTCTCGACAAGCGTCAGCAACAACGTTACGACATTTCACGAGCGGCATGGAACGCGGACTACCCCGACCCGAACACGTTCTTGGATCTGTTCCTCAGCGAAAGCCCGCAGAACAACACGGCTTGGGACAATCCCCGCTACGACGAATTGCTCTCACTGGCCGCATCAGAATCCGACAAAACCAAACGCATGGAACTGCTTGCTGAAGCCGAGGCAATCTGGGCCGATGAGCTTCCCGCCATTCCGATTTATTACTACGTCGGTTTGAACATCATCAAACCCTACGTCAAAGGTTTGCACCCGACGCCGCAAGACACGCACCCGTTTCAAACGATTCGATTGGAGGGCAAGCCATGAAAGACTTGCTCGGTTTCCTTGTCCGACGACTTGGCTGGATGGCCATCACGCTGTGGGCGGTCTACACCGTTTCGTTCGTGTTGATGCGAGCCGCCCCCGGCAGTCCTTTCAGTGCCGAACGCGCGATGCCTCCCGCGATCGAGCAGCAGATGCGAGCCCGTTACAACTTGGATGCTCCGCCGCTGCAGCAATACTGGGACTACATGTGGGGCATCATCAGCCGCGGTGATTTGAGTTGGTCCATCAAACTGGAAGACTACAGCGTCAATCAAGTCATCGCGGAAGGCTTTCCGGTGTCAGCATCGCTGGCGATCTTCGCTTTGGTGTTTGCCATCATCTTGGGTGTCTCCGCAGGAGTCATCTCGGCGGTTTATCGAGGCAGCTTTGCTGATGTGGCGATGATGGCCACCGCCGTTTTGGGCATCGCCATTCCCAACTTTGTGTTGGCGTCGATTGCGATTTTGCTGTTTGTGTTTTTGATCCCGTTGTTCCCCGCGGCGGGTTGGGGGACGCTTCGGCAAGTCGCCTTGCCCGCGTTGTGTTTGGGTTTGCCCGTTGCCGCGTACATCGCCCGGTTAACGCGAGCCGGCATGTTGGAATCGCTCAGCCGTGAACATGTTCGCACCGCGTTCGCAAAAGGATTGCCCAAACGCACTGTGATCTTAAAACACGTTTTGCCCGGTGCACTACTGCCGGTGGTCAGTTATCTGGGGCCAGCCACCGCGGGCGTGCTGACCGGTTCATTGGTGCTGGAAAATATCTTTGCTTTGCCGGGCATGGGCAGCCACTTCATCTACGCGGCGACTCAGCGTGACACGACGCTGGCCACCGGAATGGTGCTGACCTACACGGTGTTGCTGTTTGTGATGAACACGATTGTCGACTTGGCATACGCTGTCATTGACCCACGGGTGGACCTGGAATGAACCTTCCCGATTCAACCAAGAACGAAGAAACGCTGACGAAGTTGCTGGAGGAATCTCGCAACATTCGTGGCGTGTCGCTTTGGAAAGACGCTTGGCGTCGTCTGCGTCGAAACCGTCCCGCGATGACTTCGCTGGTGTTTCTGATTGGCTTGGGGTTGGTCGCGTTTCTAACGCCGATGTTGCCGCTGCAGAGTCCGCTCGACAAAGATCTCAATAACCGACGTTTTTTGCCGCCATCGACTGAGCCCATTGTCATGGGATCGCGAGAAGGACTGAAGTTCGCCGATGGAAGATTGACCAGCCAGCTGGCACTCTTTGAAGCCGAAATCGAGGAGGAAACGTCGCAGGCCATGGCCACGTCGGATCCCGTTCAAAGAGCCAAACAGTTGATCGCGATCAACGATCGCATTCGAGTCGAACATCCATTCAATCAACTGTGGAACCAGCTCGGTGGAGTCAGCTTCGCCATGGTGCGCATGCGAGTGGCAATCTTTGGCGACTATGCCGTGCCGTCGTTGTTCGGCACCGACAAGCTCGGGCGTGATTTGCTCGCTCGTGTGTTTTGGGGCGCGCGTGTTTCGTTGGTGGTCGGCGTGGTCGCGACGCTGGTGAGTTTGTTGATCGGTGTCAGCTACGGTGCCATCGCGGGTTACTTTGGTGGTTACGTCGACGCGGCCATGATGCGGATTGTGGACATGCTGTATTCGATTCCATTCATCTTCGTTGTGATTTACTTGGTCACGTTCTTGGGTGAAGAAAGCGTCAAAGCGTGGCTGGAAAGTTATGGCATCGATCAGATCATGATCTTCTACATCATCATCGGTGCGATCTATTGGTTGACCATGTCGCGAGTCGTTCGCGGCCAAGTCCTGTCGCTGCGGCAGGAGCAATTCATTGAGTCCGCTCGCACGATCGGTGCATCACCCATGCGAATTGTGTTTCGACACCTGGTGCCCAATGTGCTTGGCATCGTCATTGTTTATTTGACGTTGACCATTCCGGCTGTGATGTTGTTCGAAGCGTTCTTGTCGTTCTTGGGGTTGGGGGTTGCTCCACCCGATGTTTCGTGGGGACTGCTCCTCAATGACGGCGTAGAAGCGTTGTCGAGCATCAAGCTGTTCTGGTGGGTGGTGATCTTCCCCGGTGCCGCGCTGGCGATGACCTTGTTCGCCCTGAACTTCTTGGGTGATGGTTTGCGAGACGCTTTGGATCCAAAGATGAAAAACCGATGAGCGAAACGCACGGGGATCCCATGACGACTTCGGAAGCCGCGACGTTGGATGCAAAAGACGCCCCTCGCGACGGCGGTTCGTCACTCCTGCAAGTCTCCGATTTGCGCGTCAGTTTCAAAACGGACGAGGGGCACGTCAAAGCCGTTCGCGGGATATCTTTTGATGTTCGCGCGGGCGAGACTGTTGCCATCGTGGGAGAATCCGGAAGCGGAAAGAGCGTGACCAACTTGGCGATGATGGGATTGATCCCGCAGCCTCCCGGTCGCGTTGATTCCGGTTCGGCTTTGTTTCAAGGTCGTAATCTCCTGAAGATGAACGCTCGTGAATTGCAAGCCATTCGCGGACGCCACGTCTCGATGATCTTTCAAGATCCGATGACGGCCCTGAATCCACTGATGACCATCGAGCAGCAGATGACCGAAATGACTCGGTTGCACCTCAGTCTGACGAAGAAAGAAGCATCGGCTCGCGCGGTCGAGATGCTGGGGATGGTCGGTATCACTTCGCCCGAAAAACGCCTGCGTGATTACCCGCATCAATTCAGTGGCGGGATGCGTCAACGAGTCATGATCGCGATGGCGTTGTCGTGCGAACCAGAGTTGCTCATCGCGGACGAGCCCACCACGGCGCTCGACGTCACGATCCAAGCTCAGATCATGGATTTGTTGGCTGACCTGCAAGAACGCAAAGGCACAGCGATTGTTCTGATCACTCACGATTTGGGTGTCGTCGCCGGGGTCGCCGATCGCGTGATGGTGATGTACGCCGGACGCATCGTGGAAAAGGCGAACGTCGATGACTTGTTCGAATCACCACGTCATCCTTACACGCTCGGGTTGCTCGGCTCTCTACCGCGATTCGATACCGAACAACACGACCAATTGTCGGCGATACCAGGCGGCCCGCCCGACATGTCGGAACCCATTGTCGGTTGTTCCTTCGCACCTCGATGCAGCTTCGTGGAAGACGTCTGCAAAAAGACCGAGCCTAATCTGGAGCGGAAGGTTGCGGTGTCCGGCGGCGTGAATTCGTTGCCAGTTGTCCAGCCGCATTTGGCCGCGTGTCACGTGGAGGTGGCTTGATGAGCGAATCAACATCGCAAGCGGTGAAACAATCGCCCACTGCGACAACGTCATCCATCGATGAGTCACCGTTGTTGCGAGTCCGTGACCTGAAGGTGCACTTTCCTTTTCGACGTGGCTCGCTGTTCAATCCAGAACAAGGCGTGATCCGAGCCGTCGATGGCGTGTCGTTCGACATCGCCAAAGGAGAAACACTCGGTTTGGTTGGCGAATCGGGATGTGGCAAATCCACCACGGCTCGCGCGATCATCAATCTGGTGCATCCGACCTCAGGTGATGTTCGCATCGATGGCAAGTCGATCGCCGGTCTGTCGGACAAAGCCATGCTGCCGTATCGACGGCGAGTTCAAATGGTTTTTCAAGATCCGTTTGCGAGCTTGAATCCGCGGATGACGGTCGGGGGCATCATTGGCGAACCGCTGAAGGTTCATGGTCTAGCATCTGGCAAAGACCGTCAGCTCGAAGTCTTGCGATTGATGGAGTTGGTGGGACTGAACCCACGGTTTCTGAATCGATACCCACACGAATTCAGTGGCGGTCAACGCCAACGCATCGGCATCGCACGGGCGCTCGCGGTGCAGCCCGATTTGATTCTTTGCGATGAACCGGTCTCGGCTCTCGATGTTTCGATCCAGGCTCAGATCATCAACCTGATGATGGATCTTCAGCAGAAACTCGGCGTGGCTTACCTGTTCATCGCTCACGACTTGGCGGTGGTCCGCCACATCGCGAATCGGGTGGGAGTGATGTATCTGGGGCGGATCGCTGAGTTGGGGCCTGCGGAAGAACTCTACGCCGACCCCAAGCATCCCTACACGGAAGCCTTGCTGTCGGCGGTTCCGATCCCCGATCCCAAAATCGCGACCCAGCGCCGGCGAATTGTTCTGCAAGGCGAGGTGCCATCGCCCGACAAGCATTACCCGGGCTGTTCTTTCGCGGATCGTTGCCCGATCGCGGTGGACCGTTGCCGTACCGATCGGCCCGGATTGCCGGCTCGCCCGCATGCGGCGGCTTGTTGGGAGCGTGATGATCCGCCGGAAGTTTGATAAGCTTCGGGATTGATCTCCAATCTCGCTGTTTCAAACGTTCGTTCTCATCATGCCGCTGTCGATCATCCATTTCCCGCACCCGACACTGCGACACGTCAGTCGCCCCATCGTTCGCGTCGACGCCAAATTGAAGTCGATGGCGGAAGAAATGCTCGAGCTGATGTACGAGTTCGACGGCGTTGGGTTGGCGGCCAACCAAGTGGATCTGCCGCTGCGAATGTTCGTCTGCAACCCGACGGGGAAACGTGACGAGGGCGAGCCTTGGATCGTGCTGAACCCAGAAATTGATCGTCCCAAGGGCAACGACACGGCTCAAGAAGGTTGCTTGAGCGTGCCGGGGGTCTACGGCCAAGTCAAACGGCCCAAGTCGGTGCGATTGCGAGGCTTTGATTTGCAGGGCAACGACATCAATCAAGTGTTAGATGGCTTCATCGCCCGGGTCGTTCAGCACGAGGTCGATCACTTGGACGGCATCATGTTCTTCGACCGCATGGGCGAAGAAGGCTTGCGGGATTTGGAAGGACACCTCGACGAATTCCAAACCGACTACGCATCCAAACAAGGCACGGGCTCGATCGCCGACGAGGCGACTTTGGCGAAGCAACGTGCCGAATGGGAAACGATGTACACGGGTGGGACGACCACGCATGGCTGATTCGCTTCGCTTAGTCTTGATGGGCACCGGCCCGTTCGCGGTCCCGTCGTTCGAGGCCATTCGTCGACAGGCCGCCGAGAACGGTGATGAGATCGTGCGGGTCTACGTGCGTCCCTTGCCGCCGGTGAAAAGCCGAGGCGGCCCACCGCCACAACCCGTTCGCGAATGGGCCGAATCGCATGGTTTGCCGGTGGAGGCTCCCGCCAGCATCAACGACACGGACACGATCGCGGAGTTGGTGTCGCATCAAGCGGATCTGCTGGTCGTGTGCGACTATGGTCAGATTTTGAAGCCAGAAGCACTGGCCGCGGCGCGTTTGGGCGGAATCAATTTGCACGGATCGTTATTGCCCGCCTATCGCGGTGCGGCACCGGTGCAGCGAGCGTTGCTGTCCGGTGACGAGGAAACCGGAGTGTCGGTGATCCACATGACTCCCAAGCTGGATGGAGGCCCGATCGTTTCGGTCCGCAAGACGCCGATCTCAAGCGAAGAAACCTCTGGAGAGTTGGAGGTGCGTTTGTCGAACTTGGGCGTGGAGGCGACCATGGAATCCGTGGCGTTGCTTCGGGGGATTCCATCGCTCGACGATCATGGACCCCTGGGCGAGGTGCAAGATCCGGCAAAGGTTTCGAAGGCACCGCGATTGTCCAAGGCCGAAGCGGAGATCGATTGGACGATGACGGGCAAGCAGATCGATTGCTTGGTGCGAGGCATGCAGCCTTGGCCCGTCGCGTTCACCTTCGCTCAGGTGAAAGACAACAAGCCACCGATTCGCGTGGCAATTCGAAAGGTCACTCCGGTGAAATCGGAAGCGACCAACGACAAGCCACCGGGCAGCGTTGTCGAGCACGAAGAATTCGCGATCGCCTGCGGCGACGGCCACGTCGTGATTGAACGTTTGCAACCGGCGGGCAAGAAAGAAATGTCCGGCCTCGATTTCGCCCGAGGCCACCGCCTGGAACCCGGGCAAATGTTGATGGTGGGAAAAAGTTGAAAGGGATCAGGGCCACAGAGCCACAGGGTAGCGGCGAGGGTTGAGGGTTGTCGCGGAGCGCTGCGTCGGTCGGCGCCTCAGCGTAGGTTGGCCACTCCTGGCCGACGCCTGCTACATGCATCCAACCGTAGGTCCGGTTCCACCGGACACCACGCTGTACATTCCCTTCACTTTTCAAGCCAATCATTTCTGGCGAAACGTGCTGGCATGGGCTGCCGATGTCCGTTTGCAAGGCGATCGTTGCTGGAGACCTCGCTTTGTTCCAAAGCATCGGTCGGGACGTTATGTAAGACATGACCTACCGAGTGTAGAACAATGGTCCTCCATTGTTCCGCCGAGAGACGTTACGACCCGATCGATTGTTGCGTCGTTGTTCACACCCCACGGCCGGAGTTCCACTTCGCTGCTGAGGTCTGGCGGTTGAGATTGTCGCGGATCGCTGCGCGGTCCTGCGCCGTAGCGTAGGTTGGCCACTCCTGGCCGACGCCTACCACATGCAATCAACCGTAGGTCCGGTTCCACCGGACACCACGCTGTACATCCCCTCCAATCTCCAAGCCAGTCATTTCTGGCGAAACGTGGCGGCATGGGCTGCCGACGTCCATTTGCGAAGCGAGCAATGCTGGAGACCTCGCTTTGTTCCAAAGCATCGGTCGGGGCGTCATGTGAGACATGACCTACCGGGAGAACGATGGTCCTCCATTGTTCGGCCGAGTGATGTTCTGGCCCAAACGCAGCATCCGACCTAGTGCTCAGCACCAATTTCTTAGCACTCAGCACTCGTTCCTCAGCACTCAAAACTAGGCCCTCAGCCCTCTCCCACTGCCCTACGGCTGTGGCAATTCGCCGGGGTCGGCGGCGATGCCCGCGACGATGCGGTTGATCGCGTTTAGCATCGCCAAGATCGTGCTTTCCACACTGTCGGTGCTGACGCCCGTCCCGCGGTACGTCTTGCCTTGGTGCTCGACTTCCAGGTTCACTTCGCCGATGGCGTCACGTCCCAACGTGGCACTGCGGACTCGGAAGTCTTTGCAAACCACTTCGATGCCCGTGATCTTTTCGACCGCCCAGAACGCCGCGTCGATCGGGCCGTCGCCCTGTTCGACTTGTTCAGTGAAGTCTTGGCCGTCGCGTTGCAGGGTGACTCGCACCTTCGGGGTTTGGTCTTTCCCGCTGGTGACTTCGTAGTCGACCATCGTCCACTCGGGAGCCACCGTTTCGCTGATCTTCTGTTGGACCAACGCCACGATGTCACCGTCGTAGATCTCTTTCTTTTTGTCGGCCAACTCTTTGAAAGCCTCGAAGACTTCCTGCAGTTGTTCGCCGGTCAACGTCATGCCCAACTGCTTCGCACGATCGGCCAGCGCCGCGCGTCCGCTGTGTTTGCCCAGCACCAAATCGGTCTTGGTGAATCCGACTTCTTCGGGGGCCATGATCTCGTAGGTCGAACGTTCCTTCAGCATGCCGTCTTGGTGGATACCCGATTCGTGAGCGAACGCGTTGCGGCCAACGATGGCTTTGTTGCGTTGCACGTTGATGCCGGTGGTCTTGCTGACCAAGCGGCTGACGGGAACCAAGCGTTTGGTGTTGATGTTGGTTTGGCAGTGATAGAAATCCTGGCGAGTCTTCATCGCCATCACCAACTCTTCCAACGCCGCATTGCCGGCTCGTTCGCCGATGCCATTGATGGTGCATTCGATCTGTCCGGCGCCCGCTTCGACCGCCGCCAAGGAGTTGGCCACGGCCATGCCCAGGTCATCGTGGCAGTGCGTGCTCAAGACGGCTTTGTCCATGTTGGGCACTCGGTCGCGCAACATCTTGAAGCGGTCGTAGATTTCGCCGGGCGTGGTGTAGCCCACCGTGTCCGGCACGTTGATCGTGGTCGCTCCCGCATCGATGGCGGCTTCAACCACGCGGCACAAGAAATCATGCTCGGTCCGGCAAGCGTCCTCGGGCGAGAACTCCACATCGTCGCAGTGTGAGGCGGCGCGGCGGACACCGGCGACGGCGCGTTCGACGATCTCGTCGGGTGTCATTCGCAACTTAAATTCTCGGTGGATGGCGCTGGTGGCCAAGAACACATGGATGCGAGCTTGCGGGGCAGTCTTCAAAGCCTCCCAGGCACGGTCGATGTCCTTTTCCGCACAACGAGCCAAACCGCAGATGGTCGCCCCGCGAATCGTGGTCGCAATTTGCTTGACCGATTCAAAATCGCCCGGTGAAGCGATGGGGAAACCGGCTTCGATGATGTCCACGCCCAAATCGACCAGAGCCGATGCGACCTCGAGTTTCTCCGCCAAGTTCATGCTGGCACCGGGCGATTGCTCGCCGTCACGCAGCGTGGTGTCGAAGATCCGAATTTGGCGGTTGGTTTCAGTCATGGCATCTGGGTTCGGTTGGTCACTCATGGGACTACAAACTGGAATGGGAAAAGATAAACCTCGGAGCCCCGAAGTCGCACCCACCGCAGACCCAATCGGGCACAAAAAAACCCGAGTCGCGGTCAGTGCGGCCCGGGCAAATTCAATTCGGTGAAGTTGAGACGACTGTCGTTATGCGTCCACCAAGAATCCGCTCAGGCCGTTCGCTAGAAGGCCGAGGTCGAGATTCAGGAGGAGGCTAAGTCGTCCGCTCATGCCAAGACGATAGTCAGACGACGACGTCGGGGTCAAGGGTTGTGGGAGGGGAAAGGCTAAAGGGGAGCAGGGCCACAGGGAGGCAGGTGGTGTGCGTGAGGCTGGGTTGTGCTCTCGAGATTGTCGCGGATCGCTCCGCCGGTCCGCGTTCTTTCTCAACCCTACTCGTAGGTTGGCCACTCCTGGCCGACGCGCGCTTGGCCCATGGCAAACGCGCGTAGGAGACGCCGTCCGCTGGAGGACCTCGCAGCCACGTGCTTGCGCGACATGGCTGGTACTGGAGGCTCTCGCCATGCTGCAGCACCAATTTCTCCATTTTGCCCAACTGGGTTCACCGTCGCAGGTGACCAGGGGCGAGATGCGGGCTGGGAAGAAAAATTCGGTTCCCGACAAGTTTTCCACGACCGTCACTGCTCTTCGTCAGAGATTCACTAACTCTTCACCAGAGCTGGCTTTACGTCGGCCCTGAGGAGCCCAAAACGGTGTGGGGTTCATTTTGAGAGTCGCGCGCAAATCGAATCACGGGCGTGATTTAGGGCGGATCAAAAATCTTGATTGACACTTTCGAAGGAACCTCTAACATTCCGCACCGGTCGCCCACATGTAGTGCCTCAACGGCATGGAAACCACTACCGGTAGTGATAGCAAATCATTTTGCATCGATTTTGCGGGTCAAAGATCCGATATCGACCCTAGTCTCACTCAGTTGGTGGTTTTCGCTCACGGAAGAAGCACTCATCCGCGACTGGACCGCTCTTATTTTCAATTCGACGGGATCGGTTGTTTCGCGAGGACCGCGAAAGAGCAACATCCGGTGCACCGTCCACGGACGATCTCTTTAAGGAGTTTGTGACACGCTATGTCCACTGTTCTGCCCGAGTCGAACGCGACCTCCCGCACCCCCGCCAACGATCCCGCATTGGAAAAAGTCGACTCCGAGCACGGCGTCGAATACGCTCGCGGAAAGTTTGGGACGGCCTTGCGAGGCGATCGCGCCGGTTTGAAGTTCGAGGCAACTTTCTGCCCGGATGACGGACGCACGCCCTTTGCCACGACGAGCTGGGACCTGCGTTCGGCAGCCATCAAAGACGAATCGGGGAACGCCCTGTTCGAGCAAACCGACTGCGAAGTCCCCTCTTCGTGGAGCCAATTGGCAACCAACGTCGTTGTCTCGAAGTATTTCTACGGCGACCCCAGGAACCCACAGGAACGCGAACGCAGCGTCCGCCAACTCGTTCACCGCGTGACTCGCACGATCAGCGACTGGGGCCTGGCCGACGGTTACTTTGACACCCCCGAAGACGGCGAACGTTTCTATCGTGATTTGACTTGGTTGTGTCTGCACCAGCACGGTGCGTTCAACAGCCCCGTGTGGTTCAACGTTGGTCTGCATGCGCAGTACGACGTCGAAGGCGACATGTGCAACTGGCACTGGGACCGCACGCAAAACACGACGGCGCAGCCCGACAACCCTTACGAGTATCCACAAGGCTCCGCGTGCTTCATCCAGTCGGTCGACGACAACATGGAAGACATCATGCGTCTGGCGTGCAGCGAGGCGATGTTGTTCAAGTTCGGCAGCGGCACCGGAACCGACCTTTCGACCATCCGCAGCCAACGTGAAAAACTGTCCGGCGGCGGCACGCCATCGGGACCGTTGTCGTTCATGCGAGTGTATGACTCGATCGCCGGCGTGGTGAAGTCCGGCGGCAAGACTCGTCGTGCGGCGAAGATGCAATCGCTCAAAGTTTGGCACCCAGACATTCTCGAGTTCATCGAGTGCAAATGGGCGGAGGAAAAGAAGGCTCACGCGTTGATCCGCGAAGGCTACGATTCGAACTTCAATGGCGAAGCCTACGCCAGCGTTTGTTTCCAAAACGCCAACCTGTCGGTTCGTTTGACGGACGACTACATGGACGCCGTTCGCAAAGGCGAATCGTTCCAAACCCGCTGGGTCACGGACAAACCTGAAACCGAGCCACCAAGCTACGACGCCAAAGAGTTGCTCAACAAGATGGCCGAGTGTGCATGGCACTGCGGCGACCCCGGCGTGCAGTACGACACGACGATCAACAAGTGGCACACGTGCCCCAACAGCGGTGCGATCAACGCGTCGAACCCCTGTTCGGAATACATGTTCCTGGACGACACGGCTTGCAACCTGGCCAGCATCAACTTGATGAAGTTCGTTCAACCCGATGGATCGTTTGATCACAAACGTTTCCGCTCGGCTTGCCGTACGTTCTTCATTGCCCAGGAAATCCTGGTCGACCACGCCAGCTATCCCACCGAGCCCATCGCTCGCAACAGCCACAAATTCCGTCCGTTGGGATTGGGCTATTCGAACTTGGGCAGCGTGATCATGACGGCTGGGTTGCCTTACGACAGCGACGCGGCCCGCGGCATGTGCGGTTCGTTGACCTCGTTGTTGCACGGCGAAGCCAACCGCACCAGCGCGGAATTGGCCAGCGTTGTCGGGACGTTCGACGGTTACGCCGAGAACGAAGCTCCCATGCTTCGCGTGATGCAAATGCACCGTGACGCTTGCGAAGAAATCAACGACGACGGTCCAGCCGAGCTGAAAGAAGCCGCTCGCGAATTGTGGGACGGTGTGTTGGAAATCGGCGAGAAGTACGGTTTCCGCAACGCTCAAGCCACCGTGTTGGCACCCACCGGCACCATCAGCTTCATGATGGATTGCGATACGACCGGCATCGAGCCAGACATCGCATTGGTGAAGTACAAGCAACTCGCCGGTGGTGGGATGCTGAAGATCGTCAACCAAACCGTCAAACTCGGTTTGAAGACGCTCGATTACGATGCCGACACGATCGAAGAAATTCTGAAGTATGTGGACGCCAACGACACGATCGAAGGGGCTCCTGGTTTGAAAGACGAACACCTGGCTGTGTTCGATTGTGCTTTCAAACCTGCCAACGGCGTTCGCAGTATCTCCTGGCGTGCTCACATCACCATGATGGCAGCGGCACAACCGTTCCTGTCGGGTGCGATCAGCAAGACCGTCAACATGCCGACCGATGTGACTCCGCAAGACATCGCGGACGCTTACTTCTGGGGCTGGGAATTGGGACTGAAAGCCATCGCGATTTACCGCGACGGCAGCAAGCAGTCGCAGCCGCTGAACACGAAGTCGGACGAGAAGAAAGGCGAGGAAGCTTCCGCTGCAACGCAAGTCGAAACCGTCGAGAAGATTGTCTACAAACCTCGGCGTGAGCGTTTGCCCGACACGCGTCAAAGTTTGACCCACAAGTTCAGCATCGCTGGGCACGAAGGTTACTTGTGCGTGGGTCTGTATCCCGATGGTCGTCCCGGCGAAATGTTCATCACGATGGCCAAAGAAGGTTCGACCATCGGCGGCATCATGGACAGTTTCGGCACCGCACTTTCGATCGCGATGCAGTACGGCGTGCCATTGGAAGTCATCGTCAACAAGTTCAGTCACACGCGTTTCGAACCGATGGGGCACACGTCCAACAAGGACATTCGCATCGCAAAGAGTGTGGTCGACTACATCGCTCGTTGGTTGGGGCTGACGTTCATGTCGGGCAACGACCAGTACCCCGGCAGCGACAACGGTTCGCAATCCGCGGGCAATGGTCCGGATCTAACCAAGGCTCCCTCCGGTGCAACGTCGACCAACAACAGCCCCGTGATGGCGGAACTGCGTGCCGATGCCGGAGCCGCCGTGGCTTTGGTGGAGCGTGCAACGTTGTTGGCGAGTCTGCAGAATGGAACGAGCAACGGTCACTCCAATGGCCACGCTGCAAACGGTTCTGCGAATGGGGCGTCCGGCGGAGCGACCGCCGAGAAAGCGACCGATGGATTGGGCGGGCAAGCCGACCAGTTCTCACGCTTCCAAACCGACGCTCCCAGCTGTGACAACTGCGGCAGCATCACCGTGCGAAACGGCAACTGCTACCTCTGCCACAACTGCGGCAACTCGATGGGTTGCAGCTGATCGATCGGCACGCTCGCAAGAACTGTGACATCACCCAAAAGCCGGCGCTCACCCTCTGTGGGCGTCGGCTTTTTTCATTCGCCAAGCTGAGGTCTGGCGACAGTCGCGGATCGCTGCGTGGGTCGGCGCCTCAGCGTAGGTTGGCCACTCTTGGCCGACACCTACCACATACAATCAACCGTAGGTCCGGTTCCACCGGACACCACGCTGTACTTCTCTCCACTTATCAAGCCAATCATTGCTGGCGCAACGTGCTGGCATGGGCTGCGGGCGTTTATTTGCGAGGCGATCGTTGCAGGAGACCTCGCTTTGTTCCAAAGCATCGGCCGGGGCGTCATGTGAGACATGACCTACCGAGAGAACAAGGGGCCCCATTGTTCCGCCGAGCGACACAGCCAACTCGACCAAGGCATTCGGGGCGTCGTCGCCCGTTACTTACTGATCGTCCCAGTGAGATCAGGCCGGTGCGGGGCGACCGTAGTAGAAACCTTGAGCCAGGTCGAAGCCGATTTCTTGGCAGGCTTCGGCTTCTTCGATCGTTTCAATGCCTTCGGCGAGCGCTGAAATATCCAGGTCTTGCACCATGCTAACCAACGATCGCAACATTCGCATTCGGTTCTCGTCCGCGACACTCAAGCCGCGAATCAAACCAATGTCGAACTTGACGTAGTCCGGCCGGGCTTCGACCAATTCGGCCAAGCGTGCTTGCCCGGCACCGAAGTCGTCGTACGCCAATTGCATGTTGAGTTCTTTGAGCGTCGCATGCAGGCGTTGCATTTGTTTCGGGTTGGTGACGGCCGATTCGTGAATTTCCAAAACGATCTGAGTGTTCGACGCCATCGAGCGGACTTTGCACAACGAGTCGATCAGCGACTGGGTGTCTTCCATCTCTTTGGGGTGCGTGTTCACAAACAACGTCGGTGAATCTGGGATTTCACGTCCTTCTCGCAAGCCTTCCCAGCGAAGCATGCGGCTGAGTTCGACTTCCAAATTGAGTTGCTCGGCGGCATGGAACATTGCCCCGACGGACTCCAGCCCAAACACACTGCCGCGACCCAGAATCTCAAATCCGACTTGGCGAGCACCGGAAAGGGTCACGATGGGTTGGAAGTGAGGGCGAACCAGGCGTTGGCTCATCAAACGGTCGAATTGGACGAGCGCGAGGGCTTGATCGCAGACGTTTTCTGAAATGGTGCCGGCGGTCACCCCGGTTGGCGATTGGCGACGAACGCGAAAAGGAGCCTCGGCGAAGTGAATCAGATCTTCGTTTCCAACGAACGCGGTTCCTTCCACACGTTCTCCGTTCAAGTAGGTCCCGTTGGTGCTTTCCAAATCACGGACCATCAGTTTGCCGTCTTCGACCTTCAGCTCGGCATGGTTGCCGCTGACGGTGCGGAATTGCAGCTTCATTGCCACGCCCGACTTGCGGCCCACGATAAAGGGCTCTTGGTCGATCGGCGTGTGCTGCAGCGTATCGCCTGGTCCCATCGGTCCCGACAAGAACCACACGTCTTCACAGACGGCGGTGCTTCGTCGAAGCGAGTCGAGGGAGAGGCTATCAACAGAAGCCATGACAACAAATTCGTGAAGGATGAATGAAACGCGAACGGAGATTGAGGGGGCAAGACCTCGTTCTGCTGCAAAGCTAGGTCACTTGTTGTGTACATATGGACTGCACCCCAAGTTTTTCGCCGGAATTTCGCGACTGTGCTCGTTGTGACAACAAGCCCGCGGCCACGCATTCCGGTTGCAACGGTTGGGTGGCCTCATCGGTCCAGAGCCGGTGTGCGACGCCGCCCTGCGCAAGACCGCGACGTTCGAGAGACCAAGTAGCCGCCGTGCGTTAGCACCGATTGTTGAGCTCGTTTGCGGGGGCTGCGTTTCTCTGCGTTGGGGAGTCGATCGCGGAACAGTTGGGGGCAACGGTTCGACTCTGGTGTCCGAATTCTTGACGAATCCGGCTACGTTTGGCGTGTGGGTATTTATCCGAATTCTTGGCGAATCCGGCTACGTGTTGGCCGCATTACCCGTCGGTTGGCCACTCATGGCCGACATTCACCGCTCTATTACCTCCCGAATCCAGCTTCCTGTGGCCCTGTGGCCCTTTCCCCTCCTACACCCTGCTCCCCTTTCCGCTCCCATCCGCCCCCATTCCCAAAAAAGGTCAACCTGCACTCGGACCTCGTGATATCCTAAGATCACGTCGCCGGGGTCGCTTTGCGCGCCCACGGCAGACACTGCTTTTCTGTCGACGAAGGAATTCATCATGAGCCGGACGATGCAAGATTTCACGGATTTGCTGCTCCAACAGGGCGTCATCAGTCTCGATCAATTGTCCGAAGCGGAAGAAGTCGCCAAAAACACCGACGCGGACATCGGCGACGTCCTGATCAAAATGGAATACGCCACGCCCGAAGAAGTCGGGATGGCGGTCGCGAAATACCACAAAATCCCGTTCGTCGACCTCCGCAGCGAGCGAATCAGCGAAACGGTGATCGAATTGGTCCCCGAATCCGTCGCTCGGGAAAACACCGTTTTGCCGTTCAAAGAAGAAGACGGCGCCCTGACGATTCTCATCGCCGACCCCTTTGACCTCGAAACGGTCGAAAAGCTCCGGTTCATTCTGAACCGAAAGATCGAGACCGCCCTGGCACCCAAGGAAGCCATCAACGGGGCAATCAACCAGTACTACGGTCAGGTCGAAGGGGAATCGGCTGACTCGATGCTGCAAGAATTCACCGACACGGCCATCGACTTCACCGAAACCGAGTCGGACTCTGGCGGGGGGACCGAGGAAACGGTGGATGACAATTCCGCCCCCGTGATCCGGTTGGTCAATTTGATGATCGCCGAAGCCGTTCAGTTGCGGGCCAGTGACATTCACGTCGAGCCCTTCGAAGATCGGGTGCGAATTCGTTATCGAATTGACGGCCGTTGCGTGGAGCGGGAAGCAGCCCCCCGGCGGATGCTGTCGGCCATCATCGCTCGGATCAAGATCCTCTCCAAGATCGACATCTCTGAAAAGCGACGCCCCACGGACGGGCGGATCAAGATCACCGTGGGGGACAAGCAGCTCGACCTGCGGGTCAGCATCATCCCCACCAACCACGGCCAGTCCTGCGTGATGCGGTTGTTGGACAAGGACAACATCAAAGTCGGTACCCGGCAGCTTGGTTTGTCAGAACGCGACTTCCGGAACTTCAACTCCCTGATCCGCCGACCCAACGGGATCGTGCTGGTGACCGGCCCCACGGGGTCGGGAAAGACGACGACTCTCTATGCGTCGCTCAACGCATTGAACCGGCCCGACCGAAAGATCATCACGGCGGAAGACCCGGTCGAATACTACTTGCCCGGGATCAACCAAGTCGAAGTGAAGCACAACATTGGGCTCGACTTCGCACGCATCATTCGAGCCATGTTGCGGCAAGCACCCAACATCATTCTCGTCGGGGAAATGCGAGATCACGAGACCGCATCGATGGGAATTCAGGCTTCACTGACTGGACACTTGGTTTTCAGTACCCTACACACGAACGATGCGCCCAGTGCTATATCACGAATGGTGGACATCGGTGTACCATCCTACATGGTGGCGAGTTCCGTGATCGCGGTGCTGGCCCAGCGTCTGGTGCGGACGATTTGCCCCCGGTGCAAGGTCCGGTATCAGCCGCCGCAGAGCGTCATCGACGACTCGGAAATTCCACCGGAGATGCTGGCCCAGGCCGAGTTCAGCAAGGGCAAAGGTTGCACGTACTGCGGTCGTTCCGGCTACCGCGGCCGGATCGGGATCTACGAATTGATGCTGATCAACAACAAGCTTCGCGAATTGATGTTCAAAGGAACAACGACGAAGACGATTCGCGAGGAGGCCATAAAGAACGGCATGTCAACGCTTTACGCCGATGGCATGCTCAAAGTGATCCGGGGGATCACGACGTTCGAAGAGGTGCATCGTGTGGCCAAGAAAACAGAGCAAGAAGCACTCGCGCTCAGCCACATCTCCAAGGAACTGTCGTCGCTGTAATGCCCGCTCGTTCGGCGATCGTCACCCAGCCCGATTTCTTCGAACGCGGGCAGCGGACGTCATCGGCCCATTTCGCCTGTTAGCGACAGTGCATCCAAGCGACCCCGATTCGGGATGTGCCAGCGACCTCGATACTTCCCTGGCGGGTTGCGGTCGAACCACCCGCTTCGGATGCGGCCGCGAGCATTCTCGGCTCCCAACGCGAATTTCTTTGCCTTTGACGCTGTTTCACGCATAATGAGACCGTCTGGCACGGGAAATCACGACGCCAGGCGGCTCATCTGGGAACCTTTCCCATGACCGAACGATCTGGCGGGATGCCAATCGCTCTGACTTGGTTCGTTCTTGTCTGTTTGACGAATCATCCGGGGTGTTTTGGGCCCGTCGCTGCAATGGCCGATTGGCGGTGAAATCCGTCATTCGGCGTCGTCGGTCATCACGCTGAGCCGCTCCGGCACGCCCCTTCCCGCCACCGACGGCCTTTTCTATCCCATCGACTCACGCCCCTCTTTCCATTCCAGGCGTCCTCCATGGCCACCGTGCTGATCGACAAACTGCTGCAAGCTGCTGTGAAGCAAGGCGTTAGCGATATTCATATCGTCGTCGGGCAGCCGCCAGTCTTTCGATTGCACGGTCGAATGCGGAAGCTGGAAACGAAGACGTTGGAAGCCGAAGACAGCGTGGCGTTGATGAAATCGATCACGCCGGAACGTTGTCAGCGTGAACTCCAAGAGACCGGCTCGACCGACTTCGGGTTCGCGTTTGGCGAATTGGCCCGATTCCGGGTTTCGGTCTTCAAGCAGCGTGGCTTCATCTCCATGGTGCTGCGTCAGATCCCCAATGACAAATTGACACCCGAGCAACTCGGGCTTCCCGAGGCTGTCGTCAAAATGGTTCACCGCCCTCGCGGGTTGTTCCTGGTGACGGGACCGACGGGTTCGGGGAAATCGACCACGCTGGCATCGTTGATCAACCTGCTCAACGAGACCATCGACCACCACATCATCACGATCGAAGACCCGATCGAGTTCTATCACGAACACAAAGAATCGACGATCAACCAGCGGGAAGTCGGCGTGGATGTGCCGAGCTTTTCCGAAGCCATTCGTCGTGCGTTGCGGCAAGACCCCGACGTGATTCTGGTCGGCGAGCTTCGCGACCTCGAAACCATTGAAGCCGCGATTAGTGCGGCGGAAACCGGTCACGTCGTGTTTGGAACGTTGCACACGAACAGTGCTCAAGGCACGGTGAACCGGATCATCGACGCGTTCCCGGGCAACTTGCAGGATCAAATTCGGACCCAGTTGGCGTCAACGTTGATCGGCGTGGTGGCACAGACGCTGTTGCCCAAGATCGGCGGCGGTCGTTGTGCCGCTTACGAAGTGCTGAACGTCACGCCGGGGATCGCCAACCTGATCCGCGAAAACAAGACGTTCCGAATCAACTCGTCCATGCAGACCGGTGCCAAGTTTGGCATGCAGTTGATGGACGACGCCCTGTTCAAACACTGGAAAGCCGACCGGGTCACGGTGGAAGACGTGCTTGCCAAAGCTCACCGCCCCGACGACTTGGCCAAGCGAATCGTCCAAGCCCGCCAAGGCCTCGGCGACGAACCCATTCCGATTAAAGAAGACTGAAAAGCTGAAAGGGCCTCAGGACCACAGCTCCACAGTGAGAGCTTCCGACGGCCATCGTTGATGTATTCCCGCTCCTGTGGCTCTGTGCCCCTTTGACTCCTTACCACTCGTGACCCATGGCCCCACGTCGCATCGGACAGATCCTCGTTGACCTCGGTTTCCTCACCGATGATCAACTGCAAATTGTGCTCGACGAACAAGAGCAACAGCCAGGTGCGTTGTTCGGGAAAGTCGCCGAGGACATGCAGTTGATCACCGACGAGCAACTGATCCAGGCGCTCGCCGAACAAATGGGGATGCAAACGGTTTCGCTGGAGGACGCGAAACTGGAACCGGAGGTGATGGAGAAGATCAGCGAAACGATGGCCCAGCTGTATCGCTGCGTTCCGGTGCAGTTCGAAGACAACACGCTGACCATCGCGACTTGCGACCCACAGAACCTGAACATCCAAGACGAACTGCGGACGTTCTTGGGCTTTGAAATTCGGATCCTGGTCGCGACCGAGGCCGACGTTAACAAAACGATCACGAAGTACTACGACAGCGAAGCCGAAAGCGTCGAAAAGCTGGTCGCCGAACTGGCCGAAGACGAGGAACTGAAGGCCGCGGCAAGTCTGCTTGACAACGAGAAGTTCAACATCACCGACGCGGAAGCCTTGGCCGACTCGGCTCCCGTTCGCAAACTGCTCAACATGGTGTTGTTGCTGGCAATCAAGGACCACGCATCGGACATTCACTTCGAACCGTTCGAAGACGAATTCCGCATCCGGATCAAATCCGAAGGCGTGTTGTACGAGATGGTTCCGCCGCCACGTCACCTCGCGTTCGCAATCACGACTCGTATCAAAGTCATGGCGAACCTGGACATCGCCGAACGACGGATGCCGCAAGACGGTCGCATCGAGTTGATGGTCGGTGGTCACCCGGTCGACCTTCGGGTGTCCGTGTTGCCGACCATCTTTGGCGAATCGACGGTCATGCGAGTGTTGGACCGCTCGGTGGTCAACCTGTCGCTGGACAACGTCGGAATGAACGAGGAAACCATGGAGCGTTTCCGTTCGGCGATTGACCGTCCCAACGGCATTGTCTTGGTGACGGGCCCAACGGGTTCGGGCAAGACCACGACCTTGTACTCGTCGCTGTCGGAACTGAACGACATCAGCGAGAAACTGATCACCACCGAAGACCCGGTGGAATACGACATCGACGGCATCATTCAAATTCCGATCGACTCGGACGCGGGCGTGACGTTCGCTTCGTGTTTGCGAGCGATTTTGCGTCAGGATCCGGACACGATCCTGGTCGGGGAAATTCGCGATTTGGAAACGGCCGAAATCGCCATCCAAGCCGCGTTGACCGGTCACTTGGTGTTCAGCACGTTGCACACGAACGATTCTCCCAGCACGGTCACGCGTTTGACCGACATGGGAATCCAGCCCTTCATGATTTGCGCGACGGTCGAAGCCATTTTGGCTCAGCGATTGGTGCGTCGGATCTGCACCAGTTGTCGTGAGAAGACTCGCGTCAGCAGCGATCTGCTGATGGAACTCGGGATGACGCGTGACGAAATCGAGTCCACGGATTACTTCAAAGGTGTCGGCTGCGAGAAGTGCAACAACACGGGATACAAAGGCCGGATCGCGCTGTTCGAGTTGATGGTGCTCAACGACACGATTCGCGAAATGATCATGCGAAACGCCAGCACCGACGAACTGCGTGACCAAGCCCAAAGCGACGGAATGATCATCCTCCGCGAATTCGGAATGAACCTCGCGCGAGACGGCATCACCACCCTCGACGAAATTGTCCGGGAGACCGTCGTCGACGGTTAGTGAAGTGAAACGGGGGCAGGGCCACAGTGAACCAGACAATTTGATGTGAACGGCTGAATCGCAAACGCTAGTTCGATGCGGAGGCGTTTAGAGAAAGAGCTGAAATGAATGGCGAGCACATTTGAGGATTTGGAGGTTTGGAAACGCGGTTGTCGGCTTTCGGTTTCAGTTTATGAACTGCTCGCCGAATGTCGTGATTTCGGATTGAAGGACCAAATGCAGCGGAGCGCGGTCAGCATCCCTTCGAACATTGCGGAAGGTTACGAACGAACACCAAAAGACTTCATTCGCTTTTTGATCATTGCCAAAGGCTCGTGTGCAGAGCTTCGAACTCAGCTTTACATCGCAACTCGAATCGATCTGATTTCCACTCAACAATCTGACCAGCTCATCGACGAATCAAAGCAAATTTCACGAATGTTGCAGGGGCTAATCAACAACCGGCAGCAGCAACTTGCGAATCAATGACATGACTGACCTTTAAATCACAATCCTCTGTTCCTGTTGGTGTTGTTGCCATTCGTGCTGACACGCTAACGACGAGATAACCGAAAACCTAAGCCTGTGGCCCTGTGTTCCTGCGGCCCTTTCAACTTTTGTAGCAATCCCATGCCGACTTATACCTTTGAAGCGATGGACGCGACCGGACAAGAGATCCGGGACGAAATCGATGCGGCCAACGAGGACGAAGCCCAAACCACCATCCGCCAGATGGGCTACTTCGTCACCAAAATCGCGGTCAAGAAACAGTCCGGGACGGCGGCGGCTGCGGGCGGTGGCAAAAAACGTCCGTTCGCGATCGGTGGTGCAAAGACCAAACACGTTTGTGCGTTCACGCGTCAGTTGTCGATCTTGCAAGACGCCGGTCTGCCGATTCTTCGCAGCCTGAAGATTCTGGAAGGCAACCAGAAACCGGGCAAGCTGAAGAACGCCTTGATGGACGTTTGCGACGAGATCGAAGGCGGTGCGACGTTGTCCGAAGCGATGGCGAAGTGCCCGAAAGTCTTCAGCCGGCTGTACGTCAACATGATCAAAGCTGGTGAGGCCGGTGGTGCTCTGGAAACGATTCTCAACCGTTTGGCTGACTTCCTTGAATCCGCCGAATCGCTGAAACGCAAAGTCAAAGGGGCGTTGATCTACCCGGTGATCGTGGTCTTGGTCGCGACGTTGATCCTGACCTTCATCATGTTGTTCATCGTTCCGACGTTCGAAAAGATGTTCGACGAGTTCGGGCTGACCCTGCCCGCACCGACGATGTTGTTGATCGCCATGAGCAACTACATCGCCGGGTACTGGTTCCTGCTGATCGCGATGCCGGTCTGTGGTTTGATCCTGGTCAAGCTGATGAGGAAATTCAAACAGGGGCGGATTGGATTTGACATGTTCATCATCCGAGTACCCATTTTTGGTGCCCTGATCGAAAAGAACATTCTGGCTCGGACCACGCGGACGCTGGGGACACTGATCAGTTCCGGGGTGCCGATTTTGGAAGCCCTGAACATCACGCGGGAGACGGCGGGCAACGCCATGTTCGAGCGCATGTTCACGGGCGTCAGCAATCAAATTCGCGAAGGCGAGGTGATCAGCAAACCGCTCAAGGAATACTCCGTGCTCGGCTTCCACCCGATGACCGCGATCTTCTGGGCGCTGTTCGGTTCGTTCCCCGGCATCATGGTGATGAGCGTGGCACTGACGAGCAAAGGCAGCAAGCTGGACAAAGGCGGCATGGTCGAAACGTTGACCTTCATGGCGCTGTACATGATCGCCGGTGGTGCCGTGCTGTGTGTGCTGTTCTACCTGACCAAGATCAAAGGCCGTGTGGTCGATGACCTCGTCGTCAACATGGTCGACGTGGGTGAAGAGACCGGTGAGCTGGACACGATGCTCTACAAGGTTGCCGACACCTACGACGAAGAAGTCCGCATCATGACCGATGCACTGACCGCATTGATGGAACCGTTGATGATTGTGTTCCTGGGCGTCGCGGTCGGTTTCATCGTCATTAGTTTGTTCATGCCGTTGGTCGAGTTGATCTCCGGATTGACCTGACCGAAGCGGCGAAGGCGTGGGTGGTTGCCTCGAAACGTTCGTGTCCGCGACACGGCGTGGCCGGCAATCATTCAGGCGACTTCGCACGCGGTGGATGACTGGCCGGATTCGGTCGGGCATCACGAGCGTGCGAAAGAAAATGCACGGCCGCGCAGGACCGCGTGGCTGGTAACCCGAGGAAACCATTTCGCTGAATCCTTTTCACCGAAACCCTTTCAATCTGAATTCAGACTTTGGCGTGGGATGCAGCCGACCAGGTGGCATCCTTTCCGCCGGTCCCTTTCCCTATCCAGTTCCGAGAGAAGCGATGAACGCTCGATCCAACCCTCCGCTGCCAAGCCGCCTGGCACCGACCTCCCGCTCCGCCTTCACGCTGGTGGAGATTTTGGTCGCGATCAGCATCATTGGCATTCTCTCTGCGATTCTGATTCCTGCCGTTACCAATGCCATTCGTCGCGCTCGAGTGACAAACCTACGTTTGGAAGTCACGGCACTTGAGCAAGCGTTGGAGCAGTATTCGCAAAAACACGGGGAGTACCCACCTGATTTCTCAAGCTGGGCAGTGGTGCAGCGTCACTACCGAAAAGCGTTCCCGCGTATGTCCACGAACGACACGACTTTGCTTTACAACCTGCTTCACAACAGTTCCGGTGTCTATCAAGCGGCTCAGTTGGATCGCAGTGAGGTTTTAGCTTGGACGCTTGGTGGCTACAGCGATGACGTGCAGCGGCCATTCACTGGTCCCGGTGGGCCTTTGGCTTGGAGCGGGGACGGCACGAACACATACGGCGACTCAGCAGTCACTGATACTGACCGACAAGACCCAGCCAACTTTCAGGTCAATATTGATCGCCCGAATGCATTCATGGACTTCGATCCAGCGCGGCTTGACTACAACGAGGTGAATGCGGGGGCAGCGCTTGCTGGTGCAAACCGACGTATGTCGAGTGACGGAGATCACTTTTTGGCCTATCTGACTGCTTCAGATGGTGCTCCTTATGTCTACTTCGATTCGCGGACTTATTCGCTGTACGATGCCGCTCAATCGGACTTCAATGGCTACGGATCAACCACTTTTGGCTACGTTCGCCCGTATCTGACAACGAATCCAAATACCAATACGTCAGGTGCGAACTACGCCAGCACCGCTGATGCTCTTGCTGGGTGGCAGTTCGTAAACCCTAACACGTTCCAGATTGTCTGTGCCGGCCTCGATAACAACTTTGGGGCATACGCTTCGCACACCATCAGCAGTAATACCTACCCGCTTTATTACCAGTATCCAACTGGCAATGCGATCGTTCCTCGTCCGGGTGTCGCAACTCCCGCCGACTTGTTTGTCAGTGGTGCTACCAAATACCAAGAGTCGGAGTTCGGTAACAACGAGCAGTATCCGGCCGACAATATCACCAACTTCAGTGGCGGCGCGGTGGTAGATGATCTTCCCTGATCTCAGAGTCGGGCAAAGAGTAGGTCGTTTACAGACCATTGTGTTTTAAAAGGTGTGCTTCGAATGAAACCAGGCAAACAAACGAACGAAGGCTTCACGCTCGTCGAGCTGATGGTCGTCATGGTTGTGATGTCCATCATGGGCGGGATGATCATGGTTGCGGTGCAGGGTGTCACTGAAAGTGCCCGGTCGTCACGCACACGTACCATCATTGAACTGCTGGATGGGATCATTCAAGAGAAGTACGACTCTTACAAATACCGAACACTGCCGGTTGAGATTCCTGCAGCAACCTACGCGAGCAACGCGGGGACGACTAATGGGGATGGGGATGTAATGCTTTCGTTTGAGGTGCTTGGGACGGAGGCGGCCAGAGTCCGATTGAACATGATTCGGGATCTGCAACGAATGGAGATGCCCGACCGATACTCAGATTTTCAAACTGCCCCGGCAAGCATTTGGGGCGCAGCCAACCCTGTTCTTGCAAAGCAGTCGACGGAGCAGATCGTGGCTACTCGAGCGGATAAGTCGACACGTCGTCCGTTTTCGATGTCTTGGTACACAAGTGTTGGGGGCGCCGTACCTTCTTTGGTGCAGTCGTATGAACGACGGGTGACTGCTACTGCCACCGACGAATACCAAAGCGCTGAATGTTTGTATTTGATTATCTCGACGTCTTACGCTGGTGGGACGCCAGCGATCGATGCTATCCCGACCAGTAACATTGGTGACATCGATGGCGATGGGATGTTTGAAATTCACGACGGTTGGGGCTATCCCATCGGTTTCATTCGGTGGCCGGTTGGTTATCAAGACACTGCTGGAGTCCTGGATATCTCGAATCCAGATGAGTTCGATCTGTTTCGTTCGGATCTGTATTACACGGTTGCGACGCCTCCCGCCCCATCTTCTGCAACGGTGTTACCGGCTGTTGACGTGAACACGGGAACTGTGAATGCACCATGGGCGTTGAAGCCTTTGATCATTTCTCCGGGAGAAGATGGCGTGTTCGGAATCGCGTTTGATCCGATCAATAGTTCTGGAACCGCATTAGCCGCCTACGATTACACGCACTCCGATTGGGCATGGCCGAAAAATGCGGCAAATATGGGAGACGAGCACCAAGGGAGAGGTTCGTCGGACTACGACTGGGTAGACCCCTACTGTCGGCGGTTCATCGCTGATAATGACCCTGGTATTCTCAATCGCGGGAGCGGGTCTTATGCAGCCGACACTGAACGTCGTTTGCCAGGTGAAGAGTTGACCGGCGGGGAAAACGAAGCTCTTGCTGACAACATCACGAACTTCTCGTTGCAGGTGGCTCAATGATACTAGCAGCGAAAATTCAAGACCCCTGGAACAGAGTCAGCATCCGGCATGCGGTCCGCAACGGTTTGACGTTGGTCGAGCTGTTGATTGTGATGAGCGTGTTTTTGTTGGTTTCGGCAATCGCTTTGCCTACATTCCGCAATCTGATCAGCGACCAGAAGGTCAGCCAGACTTCTCGAACCATTGTTGCCTACTTGGACGAGGCGAGGAGTCGTGCAATCGCGGAAGGTCGCTTCGTCGGGGTGCGGATCGATCGATACAGCAACGATGCTTCCGTTGATTTCCGAACATCGGCAGGTGGACGTCTGCGTCAATTGATTGGAGTTCCGCCGTATTCAGGAGAGGCCGCCAACTCTCGTGTCCGATTCAACTATCCAACCTCTGGTGCGACGACAGCGACCTTGGAGTTTTCCGGCGTCGATAACCAACTGCTAGTGTTGTACACGGACACGAATTCGTCGCTCTACAACAAGAAAAACGCACCTGTCAAAACTGGTGATTGGATCGAGCTGCCTGGAGGAAGGTATTTCCAAATCAACTTCACCTCGTACGACAATCTCACGGACACGGTGACAGCCACAATTGATTTAAATTCGACACGTTCTGGAACCGCAACGTTCCCTGTTATCCACGAGCCGCTTCACGACTCATCGGTGAAGTATAAGATTCACCGAGCGCCAGTTATCTCGACAAGTCAAAGTCTTGTCTTTGGTCGCGGCATTGTTGTGGATATGAACTATTCCGGGATCGGGATTGACGGCAATCAGTTTGCTCCACAAAGCGCTGTCGCGAACCAATCCATTGACATTGTTTTTGGACCAGACGGCCGTGTTGAGTATGCGTCTTCCGATTCGATAGGAACTCGATCGCTTCCAAGTGGAATGATCTATCTCTGTGTCGGTGAGACGGATGGGGTCCAGCCTTCCACACCTTTCAACAGCGATTCACGAACACCGGCCAATTTGATGAATTCGGATTCGGTTTGGATCGTGATCAATCCTTCCACGGGACGCTCCGTCGTCGCGCCAAATGCTGCCGTGAATTCGACGGCTTCCATGGCCGCGGCCTTGCGCGAAGGACGTTCACTCGCCAGCCTTTCGGACACACTGGACGCAAACCCATGATGCATCGAATTTCAAACGGTCAGCGAGCAGCGGTCACCTTGGTGGAGGTGCTGTTTGCGATCGGCGTTGTCATGATCGGTTTGCTTGGACTGCTGTCCGTGATGCCGTTGGCGGGACGCCGTGCGCAAGATGCAGTGTCGCTCAGTGTCGGAGCCGAAATGGCGGACTCTATCACCAAAGATGTTTTGATTCGGAAGTGGCTGGGTAATGGCGATCTTCTCGATATGGAAGGGACCCCCAACGTCATTGAGTATGACTTCGCCGCGAATCGTCTCCAGACAGTGGGGGGTACGCTTTTGCGTGGTATCTGTATTGATCCACTCTACTGTGCTGTGCAATCAGGTTCGGGGACGACATTCAACGGGTACGACAATCGCGTTTTTCCTTACTACATCGCAGATCATGATCCGCTCTTGAACCCTGCGGATGCTGACACCACATGGGATCCACCTGGAACCTTCCCGTGGCCAGCAGGAACAGCAGGTCCCGCTCCAAGGTTGCGACGTGTTGGTTTGCGACAAAGCGGAACAGTAACGCCAATCAGTGCAGAGCTTGCGCGGACGATCATTGAGAGCGCAAATGATCTGATTGTCAGTCAGCCCAATGACACGACGTTGCCCGCACGGCTCACTGGGTTGAATTCCGGTGAAACGGAATACGGAAAACGGATTCCATCGGGCGAATACAGTTGGTTTGCCACTTTGACCCCATCGCAGAATGAACGATTTGCTAGCTTGTCGATCGTCGTCCTTCGTAATCGAGTCGTCGATATCGATTTTCCGACGGCGGCACTTACGCCACCCATCATTCCGGAGATGAACGGGATGAGTGAACGCGTTGCGATGGTGACTTACGCATCTGGGTTCTCAGGCGGTGCCGGCGGAACAGTTCGATTGACGTCGTCAATTACCACGTCCTCTGATGTCGTTCCGAACGACTGGATCATGCTTTCCCGTCGAGTTTCCGCGACGGAGGAGGTGCATCGTTGGTACCGAGTGGTTGCTATCCACAAAGATCCGGAAGAGCTGTACGCGTATAGCAATACGGAGCTGGAAAATGGAGGTGCGGCATTACCTGCGCCGAATACATCATATAGCTGGACAGACACTGATCGCAGGGGAGAAAAGCTTTGGCGCCGTCAGATCATGTTGGATGGTCCAGACTGGGAATTCGGCTACACGTCAGACGGATACGCCGATAGCAATTTCTTCGACAACACGTTTGCGACAATGGTGCAGGGCGTTGTTTCGGTATCCGAACAATTGATCCCGTGGACTGACTTGTAGCGTTTCAGCAACCCTCTTGTGACATTCTCTCTTCTCTCTTGTCTAAAGACCACTAACGTGCGGACCTCAATTATGAAACGGTCGCCATCCGATACGCGTGGCGGGATCATCCTGCTCGTCGTTCTCAGCATGCTTGCCTTCTTTAGCGTGCTTGCTGCTGCTTTCCTTGTGTTCAGCAATCAGTCGCGTCGTGCTTCGTTTGCCATCGCTTCACGCAATATCAAGCAAAGCCATCCGAACGCGCTGCTGGATGAGGCATTGATGACATTGATCCGTGGAACGGACGACGGAAATAGTTCGTTCTTCGGGGAAGATATGCTGAGCGACTACTACGGACGCACGGATTTCACGGCATTGCAAGTAGGAACCGCTCCGGCAGTTGTTATCGACAACAATGCGTTCATTACCTTTCCGGTTGCGAATGACACGACCATCACGGGAGGCAAGGCCCTCTCCACTGATCCTATCAACGATCTTTACACGGGACGGGTTGTCACGTTCACGTCAGGGAATTTGGAAGGGCGTTCGTTTCGAGTTTTGCGATCCGTTGTGAATGCATCGAACGTCCACGAGTTGACGATTGCCACTAACTCGCAACTAGGTACTAGAGTTCCGGTTGCGGGCGACACTGTTTGGATGAATGGCGTCCCTCGAAATGCTGCCGGGATTGGCTTCAGCGGTACGAACATTGCCGCCAATGCACCACGCTCAACTTCCTATGGAGTCAATATTGGTTTCACGCTTCCGGTTGCTCTTCAACCGAAGTTGCTCGACGACACGGTCGATAAAAGCTCCTTCATTAACTCCAGCGGTAGTGACTTTGACGAGAGTTATGATGCGGCGGACTTCAATAATTGGTTCTTAAGCTACCGCGATTCGAATGGAGTCCTCATTCCGTCGTTCCATCGTCCTTCTGTGATGAACTACATCCTCAATGAGACGACCGATTGGAATCCGTCGACTGTTTCGACACTCTATTCAGATGTCGTGGCGAGTCTTGTTCGAGGAACATTCCGTCCGTTCCCGGTAGCAGAGGATCAGTTGAGAGTAGCCGCTGCTGGTGGTTCAGATGCGATTCATCCGAGGTTCACCGGAGGTAGCCCAAGTTTTGCTTTGCGTGCTCCAATTCCTATGCGTGCGTCCACGGATCCTACTGAGCCTTACTTGGCCGCTCGTGCACGCCTGAATCAACTTGCGAGTGCGTTGGTCGAGGGACCGTGGGACGTTGATAATGACTTCGACGGCGTCGCAGACAGTATTTGGATCGACTTGGGGCTGCCCATGGTGACATCGCCGGAAGGGCGGTTGCTTCGTCCGCTTGTGGCTCCAATGATTCGTGATTTGTCCGGGCGTTTGAATGTGAACACCCATGGCAACTACGCTTTGATAAATCAGAACGTGGGGTTGAACGAAACGGTTGCGGATTGGGCCGGTACCACTGGCGCAAATCAATTTGTGTTTCGGGGACTTGGTTACGGTCCTGCAGAAATCAATATCCCCGGTACCGCCCCCGATCTCTTCGCTTTGCTTCAGGGACGCTATCAGATCGGAGGGGCGACGAGCGAGCAAGTTCCCGGCCGCTCCGGTGCCGACGCATTTAGCGTATTGCGTAGTGGCTGGCGACCTGCCTCACTGATTGGGGACGGTGTCTACAAGCATTCTATCGATCCTTATGGTCGCGGTGGCTATGGTCTTTCGCTGAGTGGCGCGATCGTGCCCGCAAATGATGGCGACACCACAGTTTTCTCTCCAACCGACCTTGGTGAAACGTTGGACGACGATCCAGCAACGACGGGGGTTACCGAGCCTGCTTCAGATGAGTTGGTGGACAATCCCTATGAGTTTGATCCCACAGGAAACATGAGCGGTGATCGGCGCTATACCGAGAGTGAATTGGAAGCGATCGTGCGGGCGAACGAGTTTGACAGCGAATTGCTGCCTTCTCGTTTGACGGAGGTGATGCGCCCGTTGGTAACTGCAGAGGCTACGCTTGCGAATGCGACGACAACGTTGAGCGTCTCGGATGATTCGCCGTACGCTGGTGTCAATGCTGCTTCTGCATACGATGAAATTCGGACGCTTTTGCAGGGGATCACGCCGGGGCTGACGAACGATCAACTCAACGATCTGGTTGCACCCGAGTTGAGGCTCGCGAAAAAGCTGAACGTCAACCGGCCATTTGGCAATGGCGTGGATGACAATGGCAATGACGTCGTTGATGAGCCGAGGGAGGTGAATGTCCCCGGGTATGATGATGATGGCAACGGTGTTGTTGATGATGCGAGCGAGCAGGTGGGAGTCGAAACAGAAGCATTTCAATCCTATGCTGGCGAGACGATAGACACGTCGTTCACGGGTGTGGCACCCGACTACGTGCTGGACGATTCTGAGCCAGTGGGTGCTAGGCAACTGCTGGCACGGCATCTCTATGTGTTGATGATGATCATCAGTCGGGACTTGCAGAACGAGTTTCCTGGATATGGTGATACGCTCGGGACACCGGTGCCGGTAACGGACCGTGAAGCTTATCGGGCTAGACGACTCGCCCAGTGGGCTGTGAACGTCGTCGACTATCGCGACTCGGACTCCATTATGACCCGTTTCGTCTACGATCCCAATCCGTTTGACGGTTGGGCGGTCGCAGACGACGTGGACGGAGATGGTGTAATCGACACCACGTCAACTCCGGACGAGGTTTTCGGGACCTCAGCAACGCCGCCCACAACACAAAGTCCAGTCGTCTTCGGATGCGAGCAACCTGATTTGGTTTTTACTGAATCGTATGCGACTCATGATGTTCGAGTGCGGGACACGGATCTCGATGGCGACGGTCGGAAAGGAAATGCTGCCCCGGACCAGGATGAGGATACTGACCAAGTTCGTATCCCCCAGGGTTCTTTGTTTATGGAACTGTATTGCCCTCGTCGTCGGGTGATCGCTCCAAATGCAGACCCTAATACAGCAGGGATTCCTCGTGAGCTCTACGACGTAGATACAACCGGAGCAAACGTTTCTTACTCGTTGGATTTGGAACGAACAATCACGACCTACTTCGACGGGACGACTTGGGGAGATACAACGACGACGGCGTACGAGGTCCCAATCTGGCGGATTGCAATCAGCGAGCCACACTTTGAATCGCCTGTCGCTGCGACAACTCCCGCCGCGAATGCAAATTCACCGATTGTATTGCGAGACACGCTGCCCGATACGCTGTCGTTCCACCCCGAGCTTGCATCGCCGAATTCACTGGATGAAATCGACGACACAGCAGCAAATCTAAATCTTGAGCGATTTGTTTTCTTCACTGACTACGCAGATACAGCGGAGCTGCAAACCGCCATCACGCCGCTGCCAGACATCACCGAGCAGGCGAGTGTGTTTTTCAATTACAGCGGTACCACCGCTTCGCTCTTTCCGGAGCAATACCTGACGCTGGCGCCTCGCGTTAGAACGAATCTCGGTAGTCTCGTTTACGCCGCAGGGCCCGGAGGACCGAGCGAGCAAGCGTTTGAGATTCAGAACGCAGCTCCAGCCGTCGGTTTAATTCAGTTCGATGCGGCAGGCAACTCGCTGACGCCAAACACGTCGACCGATATTCTTCCGGGACTGTCGCTTCCGATGTCAGGGTTCCCTGCCGGCGATTGGTCAAACATTGGGACGACGTCGCCGAATGGAATCGGTTTGAACGTGTCCGAGCCGCTAGCGATTGCTCCTGGCGATTATTACGCCGAGCCGACCAATCGCTATCTGAACAACGCCGATTACCCGCTGACGGATGCCTACATTGAGCTTGATGCTGGAGGCAACACTATTGCTGGTGTCGTTCGAGACGAACCTGAAGACATGCAAGCCGGGCGTCCTATTCGAGAATTGACCGAGGCGTTTGTGAACTCCGCGACGGTCGCAGATCCAATGCTTGGCACGGTTCCAAACTACCGCACGGCCTTTCTGCAGCGACTTGCTGATCCGACGCGTGGCTTTCATCCTACTTTGAATCCTTACCGCACACTTGATCAGATCGCGATTGATTTGACGGTATTCAGTGGGGAGGAAACTCCATCGAACGTGACGAGCCCAGGGGATCCAGCGGCTACTGCGACAATCGAAGTGGACTACGCCGGAGGTAGTCGCCAACGCGACGGCATTGGCATGAATGGAACCGGGGCCAACCTGCTGTATTCGTACAGCACCGACGTTCCGGCTGCCGTTCCCAATGCCGGTGGAACGGACTATTTCAACTTAGGAACTGATATTCAAACAACGTTTAATTATCTGAATACCAACTTTGGCGTTCGAGCGACGACGCCAATTCGTGGTCGGCCTGCAAACCCATTCGCGATGCATCCGTGGTTGAATCGTCCGTTTGCAACTCCTCATGAGTTGATGATGGTGCCTGCGTGTTCGGCAGGTCGCTTGTTTGAGGAGTTCAGTGTGGTTGACCCGGCTGATCCAGACCCCGAAACGCTTGCTGAAGGCGAAACGAATACTACGGACGCGACTTACGCAGTAACATTCGTTTCCCCATTTCGTCATTTGTTGAATTTCTTCAACAGTGAGAATGTAAAGGATGGCGCGGCAGCTTCCGCTGCTGAGTTCAGTACCTTGTTCGAGTTCGTTGGAACTCCGCCACCGTTCCCTAGTGAGTCGGAAGTCATTGTTCCAGCAGCAATTGCCGGTTCTCCACTCGCAGATCTCTATTCAGCTCCGTTCAATTTCAATCAAGACAACCGACGGATTGGAAAAATCAATCTCAACACAATTGAAGAGTTCGTTGTCTGGAAAGGGTTGATGCAGGGACACTTGAATACTGGAGAATACACATCTGCTTCTGGTACGGGGACAGCGACCCAATTGTCATACAATGAATTTGTTGAGTCGCGGCGTGGATATGTTCCTCCCGGAACGAAGACGACGGTGGTCGCGTCAAACGCCTCGACTCCTGTGAACTACTTGCCCAATCAGTTGGACCCACGTTACCCAACACAGTTCGCGGGTGTCTTTAAGCGTGACTCAACGGGGCATCTAGCTCCTCAATTGCGGGACCTTCCGACAACCGGCAACGATGACCGAGAGGATTTACGTCGGCGGCGTGTGAACGCAGGTTTGTTGCGAATGGCGGGTTCGCTGGATGACCAAGAGTCCACGGGGGGCACGTCGCCGAATCCTGTGTCGCTGTTCGTCCGCGAGTCCACTCAAACTCCTGCCATCGCACCTACCAACCTTCACCTGAATCGCAATCGAAATGCATTCTTGAAATACCAAACATTGTCTCGGATGCCGAATCTGACTTCGGACAATTCACAGACTTTTGTTGTTCGGATTACCCTTGGTTTCTTTGAGGTCGACGCGACCAATACCAACAATCTGGGGAAAGAGTACAAGGAAGACATGGGGGAAAATGAACGCTTTCACGCGTTGTTTATCGTCGACCGCTCTATCCCGGTTGGTTTTATTCCGGGCCAAGATGTCAATGCACGTGACACTGTTGTTTTTGAACGGTTCTATCAGTGAGGAAGCATGGTCGATTCAAGATCGTTGATATCGACTGATTCTAGGACAATCAATGAATATAACTTCCTACCCTCGTTGTCTTCGCCGATTCGCGAGCAAGCATAGCGGCTTCACGCTTGTGGAAATGCTTATCGCGATGGCCGTCACGCTTTTGATGATGGCCGCAGTCGCACGGGCATTCGCGTTCGTCGGTGCACGGATTCGTGAGAGCCGCGCGAACGTTCAACTCTCGAACGACCTCCGAGATATCACGACCCGGATAAGCGATGAGGGGACGCGTCGCACGGTCAAGCTAACACCCAATCTCGGTGGTCCTGATCAAGCCGGCTATTTTCTTTACCACGAGGGCCCGGTCACGGATGCGACGTCTTCGTTGTTTCGTGCGTTTACCAATTCGGACGGATCAATCGATTTACCTGACTCTCGTTACGGTGACTTCGATGACTACGTCGCATTCACCGCGATTGCTCCAAAAGGAAGTTGGTTTACGGGAAAGGTGCCCCGCTACATTCTGGAGATGAAAGCTGCGGAAGTCGCAGGTACGACATACACGCTGCCTGCAGATGACCCGGGCACGCCGAACATTGACGAGAGTCAGGTGCCGTTTGAACCTGTGATGATTCAATCAAGGTTTGCGGAGATCGTTTATTTCGCCAGTCCTGAGTATCCCAATGTGGCGGCCGACGACCCCGCTTACCTTCGCTATACAGATGTGGACGGCGATTTCGATTTAGGAAGCGGCGCGGCGATCGAAAACGGGCTACCAGATCGTCTCAAAATTCATCGTCGAGTGTTACTGATTCGACCGGATCTGAATCTGTCGGGCGGCGCTTTGCCGATCCAGAATCGTAACGTTGGTGGCACGTCGGTGCCTTTTATGAGGGCTGACGTTTGGCCAGTGGCAACGACAGCGACGGTGCGTAGTACCGCGACAACTGCTGATGGTTGGGCGTACGGATTGGCTGGTATTCATCAACAGTGTGACCTGTCGATCCGACGTGTGCTGAATGCATCCGGAAACCCAACCATATCGGTAGCGGCCAATTCTCTGGAAGATCTGTCGATTCCACACAATCGTTTTGGTCATGTTCGAATTCCAAATTCAGTGTTGACTGGAAGCGGAGGTGCGGCTCCGACGTCCATGCCGGTCTTGGCGTTGTCCGGTCCCGCCACCGTGTTGAATATGCTGAACCTTTCAGCGTCGACTCCTCGTATTGCGCCGCCGCTTTCAAGTTCTGGGGCTGCACCGGTCGTTACTCCCAGCCGGCTTTGTGGCTTCATTCGGCGCGAGTTTGTCTTGGGGGATAACAGCACCCATCTGAATCCGGGGACTTACTGGGGAGGAGATCGACGCGGTGAAGACGTTGTGGTCAACAATGCATTGAGTTTCGATGTCAAGATCTTCGACCCCAACGTGGCATTGTTTGCGACGACGACGGGGCTAGTTGTAAGTCCCAGCGATGCGGGGTACCGGGAGACACTGCTCGAAGCAATCGATACTTCAACCGCGCCCGTGCTCAACGGTGATTTTGTTGATCTTTGCTACCCTGTCCTAGCCGGTGGATCTTTGAGAGGCTGGCAGCCGCGGTACCTCGACCGGGTTGATACCACTGCGGGAACAACCATCGCTGCGACTGGGGGTTACTTGTTCACACCGTTTTCTGGTTTGAACTTGTTTTCCAATGCATCTCAATCCTATTCCAATTCGCTTTATAGGTCTGGGCGAGTTGCAACGTCGGCGGTGAACACGATCGCTCTCTTTCAACCGGCCTTTGACACCTACACATCTCACTACGAGAAAGATGGTCTTCAGCAGGGACGCCTGAGTGCGGCAACCGAAGGAACCAGATGGGCAACCTCGGGCACCAATATCGATCGAGGTGCGGACGGAATCGATGGTGTCGGAATCTACAGCGGAGGTGCGGCGCCATTGAGCGCGAGGTACGGCCCCGATGATCTGGGTGAACGGGAAACGCAACCGCCGTTCCTGGATACTCCTGAAGCAATCCAGATTTCAGTGCGTCTTGAGAATCCTGCCACGAGGCAGATACGTCAAGCAAGTGTGACTCTTCGCGACTGAGCCGTTGTTCGGTTGTCGAGTATTTCCAGTGAGGTTGTGAGGCGACTTTGTTTGAGCGTGCGGCGGGCAGAACATAGCATGTCGCGGATTGCTCCGCGGTCCTGCGTGCAAGCCGAAGCGGCTAACCAACGTTCTGTTCCAACCAACCCAGCAGCCGCAGAGGGTTGGTTGGGGTGAGCACGTGTGACAGCCAGGCTGGCTGTCCCACGACATTCAACGAAATCGCACAAACGCGAGTATTCGCTCGGCGCGCGTTTTACGCTTCGCCATGTGAGACATGGCCGACTGATTGCGAAATCAACTTCTTCCACCAGCCTTGATCCTCGCTGGACCGATTCCCAAACGCGGGACCGCGGAGCGATCCGCGACACTCTCAGCACTCAGCCCTTAGCACTCCGCTCTCCGCACTCAACCCCGCATCGCGGGTCTAGCAATCGGCCCAGGTTCGGCCGTGGGCGACGTCGACTTTCAAGGGCACGTCCAATTGCATGACGCTGGTCATGGATTCCCGAACCAGGTCGCTCAGTGCGTCGAGTTCTTCGTCGGGTGATTCCAGCAGCAGTTCGTCATGGATCTGCAGCAGTAATCGGGCTTGCAGATCGCTTTGTTGCAACTGTTCGTGAACACGAAGCATGGCCAATTTGATCAAGTCCGCCGCGGTGCCTTGAATTGGCATGTTGATGGCAATCCGTTCGGGTTCGGTCAGACTGCGACGTTTGGATTCGGGAAGCTGGGCCAAGTCTCGCACGCCTTTGATTTCACGGCGTCGTCCCAACATGGTCGACACGTAGCCTTCGTCGCGGCAGCGTGCCAGCGTGTCCATCATGAAGGCTTCGACGCCCGCATAACGTTGGAAGTACAGTTCGATGTAGTCGCGGGCTTCGTCTTTGCCGATCCCCAGCGTCTTGGCCAAACCAAAAGGGCTTTGGCCGTAGACGATGCCGAAGTTGATCGTTTTGGCGATGCGGCGCAGTTCGCTGGTCACGTCGGCTTCGTCGATGCCGTTGACCTCGGCGGCGACGCGGGTGTGGATGTCGGCGTCTTCACGGTAGGCACGGATCAAGGCTTCGTCCCCGCTGTAGTGGGCCAGCACCCGCAGTTCAATTTGGGAATAGTCGGCACCCAGCAGCGACCATCCTTCACGCCCGGCGGTGAACGCGGCACGGATCGCTTTGCCTTGCTCGGTTCGAATCGGGATGTTTTGCAGATTGGGTTCGCTGCTGCTGAGACGCCCCGTGGCGGCGACGTCTTGCCGGAACGAGGTGTGAACGCGGCCTGTCTTTTCGCAGATCAATTGCGGCAGCGCGTCGATGTAGGTGTTCTTCAGTTTGGTGGCTTGTCGGTACTGCAGGATGTGCTGGGCGATCTCGTGATCCACCGCGAGCTGGCTGAGCACATCCGCGTCGGTGCTGACTCCGGTTTTGGTTTTTTTGATGACCGGCAAACCCAACTCTTCAAACAACACGACGCCCAGTTGTTTGGGGCTGTCGAGATTGAACTCGTGACCGGCGGCGGCAAAGACCAACGCGCGGAGGTCAGCGATTTCTTTGTCAAACCGCTCGCTCATTTGGCCGAGCGTGTCGGCATCGACATGGATGCCGTTGTATTCCATCTCCGCAAGCACTTCCGTCAGCGGCATCTCGACTTGATCGAACAAGCAGGCCAAATCGGATTCGTTCAGTTCGTTGCGAAGCGTTGGTGCCAATCGAATGGGGACGTCCACGTCTTCGCAGGCGTAGGGTGAAACGTCGTCCACGGGGACTTGGTCCATCGTGATCTGTTTCTTGCCGGTGCCGATCAGCGATTTGATCGACAGGTTGGTGTGGTTCAAACGTCGTTTGGCGAGATCATCCAAACCATGATTGCGGCCGCCGGAATGGAGCAGGTAATCGGCGACCATCGTGTCCATCGTGATGCCGCCCAACTGCACGCCGGCGGAACGAAGAACGATCACGTCGAATTTGAGGTTGTGTCCGACTTTTTCGATGTCGGGCGATTGCAACACATCGCGAAGCGTTTCCATCACGGTGGCTTCGTCCAAGCAGGGGGCACCCGCGGGGGCTCGCACCGGGATGTAGACCGCTTCGCCGGGTTGCCACGCGATGGAGACGCCGACCAAGTCGGACCCGCGTGCGTGGGTGCCGGTGGTTTCGGTGTCGACGGCCAGCACCGTTTGCTTGGCCAGTTCGGCGGCCAGTTGTTTCAGTTCGGCTTCGTTGGTGATCGTTTGATAGCGAGTGTGCCAAACGGGTTTGCTTTCGGTGGATGGGGCTTCGCCACCAAGTAGCTCCGCCGCGCGGCCACGAAGGCGGCGGAAGCCGAACTCTTGCAGCAATCCATCCACGCGAGACGCATCGGCGGCGGATCGCACGCAGCGGTTCCACGGGATCGGCGATTCGACGTCTCGTTTGAGGGCAACCAGCTCGCGCGACAGCATGGCGGCTTCGCGCCCGTTCATCAGGTTCTCTTTGCGTTTTTTGCCAGAGATTGATTCGGCGTTGTCGAGGATGGCTTCGAGGGAACCGTGGGTTTCCAGCAATTGTTGAGCGATCTTGGGACCGATCAACGCGATCCCGGGAACGTTGTCGACGGGGTCACCAACCAGGGCTTGGTAGTCGACGACTTGGTCCGGACGAATGCCCCACAATCCGAACAGTTCGGTCGCGTCGATCTCTTGATCTTTGCGGATGTTGTAGAGCTTGGTTTGATCGCTGATCAGTTGCCGGCAGTCTTTATCGCTGGTCACGACCAAGCAATTGCCGCCGGCGTTTTCGACTTTGGCCGCGACGGTGGCGAGCAAATCGTCCGCTTCGTAGCCGCCTTGTTCGATGATGCCGATTCCCATCGCATCGATGGTTTGACGGATCAGTGGGATTTGTTGCCGCAGTTCATCGGGCATCGAATCCCGGTTGGCTTTGTATTCGGGATACAGGTCGTTGCGGAACGTGACTTCGCTTTTGTCGAACGCGGCGATCAGGTAGTCGGGATTCTTGCGATCCATCAGTTCCAACATGTCGCCGACGAATCCGTAAACGGCGGACACTGGCAATCCGCCGGAGCTGGTCATCGGAGGCAGCGCGTGGAAGACTTGGTAGATCAGTGAATGAGCATCCACGACGACGACGAGTTTGCCGGCCAAGTCGGGGATTGGATCGTCGGTGGCTTCGGCGATGGTGTGTTGCAGCACCGCAGGCAGAGCGTCTTTGGAGATCCGCACGGCGTCGTGCCGTTGTTTGCGTTCCTCCGGTGTTTCGCGATCGCCGCGGGGGCCGTTGTCACCTGACGAATCATTTGGCTGGGAATCATCGGAAGCGGATGGGGCGTCCGCGGTTTGGGGGCGTGATTGGGATGTGGCGGCGACTTGATCGATGAGCGACGGCTGATCGCGGCCGGCGACGGATTCCAGCGGTGATGGATCGGCGGTGGGGGTGAAGCCTCGGGTGGCGGAAAGGGCGTCGGGATCGGAACCGGGGGATTCAGCGGCGGTGTTCGACGTGGGGGGCTGGGCCGTAGGTGGCTGGGCCGTGGAAGCAGATTTCGGCGTTGTGCTTGCGGATGGGGCGGTCTCGGGTGAAGACTGGGCCTCCGGTGATGACTGGGTTTCAGAAGTTGGTTGGGCTTCAGGAGTGGGCTGGTTTGGCTCGTCGAACCCGCTGAACAGCATTTGATCGTTGGCGTCGGGTTTGGAGCGGGATTTTGCCATGGGAGCCGAAAAAAGGGAGTCAAAAGGAGACGGACGAGCGAGATGGTTGGGCAGAGGAAAGCATACCGGGGGGAAGTGGAAAGGGGACAGGGCCACAGGGAGGCAGTGGGGAGGGCGGAGGGCTGGGCTGGGGCTGGGCTGGGGCTGGGATTGTCGTAGGACAGCCAGCTTGGCTGTTTTGTGGTTGGAACTTGTAACCGGAGAGCGGAGAGATTGTCGCGGATCGCTCCGCGGTCCTGCGCCGTGGCGTAGTTTGGCCACTCCTGGCCGACGCCGACCGTCTGCAATCAACCGTAGGTCCGGTTCCACCGAACACCACGCTGTACATTCCCTTCACTTTTCAAGCCAATCGTTTCTGGCGAAACGTGCTGGCATGGTCCGCAGGCGTTTATTTGCGAGGCGATCGTTGCTGGAGACCTCGCTTTGTTCCAAAGCATCGGTCGGGTCGTCATGTGAGACATGACCTACTGGTCGTTCCGGCTCTATGTGTCATGCTGCGGA